>JANMPF010000415.1:0-3996 GCA_031369725.1 Rhodobiaceae bacterium
GGCCCAGGGGCCCGCCAGAACCCGCTTGAGGTCAATAACGCGAATATTCGAAAGGGCCCCGGTCATGCTCTTGCCTCCAATGCGCGCCAAACTTCGTCGTCTACATTAACACCATCGCGCGCCGCAATTTCCAGCTTTTCCGTATAGGGGTTTTTGCTGCGTTCGCCACCCAGCGCGAAAGCCGCATCAATGGGGCATCCAATGCCCATATTGGCTTCGACTGAAAGCGGCAGCAGATAAAGCCCGTGCCGCACGTTTCGCAAGAATACCCGGCCGTTGCGCGCAACATAACGAGAAATTGATGGGCCAAGGAATACACAGGACACGTGTTGCAAATCGAGCCCCAGGACATCTGCCTGCAACGGCAATTCTCTTGTTGTCTGGCCCGCTGCTTCGAGCAAAAGTTGAATGCCTGGATAGCCGCAAGCCTGCAGCCAGGCACAATATTTTCCAGCATTTTCAGGTCTTCCAACGGCTCGTTTTGCGTGGCATTCAATGTCTTCGAGGCTTACAATCATGGGGCCACCAATTACAGCAAGCCAACCATAAAAGCGACACTGACCTTGTCACAACCTATGGTGCCAGCAGATTCACGGTCACTGGACCAGCCAAATATGCCCATTGCCAGAATGTCATGTCATTGTCATACTAAGCTGAAATTACAGGAGAAGCCGGACCAACCGGCCGGATAATTTTTGAAGAAACATGGGGCATTCCGCCCCGACAGTCAGAGGACAGTCAGTATGAAGAAACTCACATCTACTCAGGAAACCCTCAACGCGGCGTTGATTTCGCGCCGTTCGTTGCTCAAAGCCAGCGCTGCCTTGGGCGCGGTTGGCTTTGCAAGCCCGCTTTTCGTGAAGAACGCATTCTCCTCATCAGGCGAAGTAAACTTCATGGGCTGGGCCGGCTATGATTTCAAAGAACTCTTCGCAGCCTTCACCGCGAAGACCGGTATCAAGATGAACTTTGTTGAACAACCAGACAACGACACGATTTTCGCGCAAGCCAAGCTCGCCTTGCAAACCGGTGCCGTTGATGTGATCGAGCCAACGGTTGACCGTGTTAAGTCTTATTCTGAAAATGACATCGTGCAGCCGTGGGACACCACCAAGGTGAGCCTCGACAATTATGAGCAGGGCCTTGTAACCGGCAAAGCCGGCGACATGGCAACGATTGGCGGCAAACGCCTGTTTGTTCCTTCTGTTTGGGGTACCGAAGCATTGGTATTCAACACCAAGGAAGCACCAGAAGTCTATGGCACAGCGAGCCTCGCAGATCTTTGGGATCCAAAGTTTGAAGGCAGGGTTGTTGTGCGCGCCCACTCGGCACTGGCAGCACTTGGCCGCGTCATGGATGCCGCTGGCAAATTGCCAAAGCCATTCATGGCTGGCTATTCGGACGATGCCGCCATGAAGGAAATCTGGGATGTGATTTTGGCTGAAGCCATTGCCCACAAGAAGAACATTGCCCAGTTCTGGAAGGGCGAAAATGAAGCCCAGGCTGCCTTCCGCACCAATGGCTGCGTGCTCGGCCTGTGCTGGGATTCGACCGGCTTCAACATGCAGAAAGAAGGTCCATACTCTTACATCGCTCCCAAGGAGGGTGCATTTGCATGGAACCAGGGTTACATGCTGATGAAGAACGCCAAGAATGTTGAACAGGCGATTGCTTGGGCAAACTTCATTGCTTCGCCTGCAGGTTCAGCTGCCAATGCCAAGGCATTCTCGGCAAACCCGGTTGGCAAGGGAGCCATTGACTTGGCCGACCCAACCGTAACAGCCTTCTACAAGGCCGCTTACCCAGGCGATGCTTTGAGCAAGCTCTGGTGGTGGCCTGTTCAGTCCAGCTCGTTCTTGAAGCTGCGCGCTGAATATGCTGACAAGTTCATTGCTGCTTAATTGACATTCATGAAAACGACGGGTGTAATGCCCGTCGTTTTTGTTCCATAGATTGGCAAAAGCCAACGGAACCTGGCGGGGAAATAGGGGCGAGATGAGCGAAGACGTAGAACTATCCCATGTGAACATGGACTTCGGCAAGTTTCGCGCCGTCAACAATGTTGACGTGACGATCAAGGCCGGTGAATTCTTTTCATTTCTTGGGCCATCAGGCTGTGGCAAAACCACAATCCTGCGGCTGATATCAGGCTTCATGGATCCAACTGCGGGTGCTGTGCGGATTGGTGGCAAGGACATGATCGGCATTGGCCCGAATGCCCGGCCGACGGCGCTGATATTCCAGAACCTGGCACTTTTCCCCTTGATGCCCATTTGGGAAAACATCGCATTCGGCCTTGAAGTGCGTGGCGTCGACAAGCAAACCCGCCGCGCCAAGGCAGAAGAACTCTTGAAGCTGGTTGACTTGCATGACTCGGCCGACAAGAAACTGAGTCAGCTTTCCGGCGGCCAGAAGCAACGCGTGGCCATTGCCCGTGCTTTGGCCGTGGAACCCAAGGTCATGTTGCTCGACGAACCCCTTTCGGCGTTGGATTTGAAGCTGCGCCAGCACATGCGCGCCGAGCTTCGTGCCATTCAAAAGCGCACCGGTGTTACCTTCATTTATATAACCCACGACCAGGGTGAAGCCTTGGCCATGTCGGACCGCGTAGGTGTCATGTCACAAGGCGTGTTGCAACAGGTGGGCACGCCAATGGAAATCTACAACAACCCCGCCAATGGCTTTGTGGCTTCGTTCGTGGGTGAAAACAACATATTCGACGGCAAGGTAAAATCCGTAAATGCGGGTGTTGCAAGTTTTGAAACATCCTCAGGCAAATTCATGACCAGGCTCGGCCCCGGCGTCAAAGTTGGTGACACTGCCAAGGTCTATGTGCGCCCAGAACACACAACGATTCAAAAATCCGCCCCTGCCAAAACCAATAGCGTTCCAGTTGAAGTCACCGAAATGGCTTTTGAGGGCAATTTCATCAACATATTCGTGCGTGATGGCAAGGGTGCCACCCACATGATTCAGGCACAGAATGATCCCAACAGCCCACCTCCGGCGCGGGGATCAAAACAACGCATGGTATTTGCCGCTGAAAACGCTGTTGTCCTCGGCGACGCCGCCCATCACGTTAACATCTAGGCGGGGTAAGGCACATGCGCGAGCTTTACCGCAGATACGGCAAGACAATCAGCTACCTCATGGTGGCTTTGACCGCCTTTTGGCTGCTTGCCCTGGTGATCATTCCCAACATTGTATTGTTCCAGTTTTCGTTCAAGCCGTATTTGCCGGTGGACCAGCTGGGGGGACCACTTGATTTCTATTCGCTGAAAAACTACGAGACATTTCTCTATAGCCCCATTCATATCCACATCTTCTTTCTCACCGTCATCTACAGCAGTCTGGTGACGCTGCTGTGCCTGATGATGTGTTATCCCCTGGCCTATTATCTGGCAAAAGTTGTGCGACCTGCCAACGCGCCAACTATTTTTCTTTTGCTGCTCATTCCATTGTGGGTGAGTGAAATCCTTCGCTCTTTCGCCTGGTTCATCATTCTGTCGTTCCAGGGACCGCTCAATGCCGTGCTGCTGGGAACGGGAATTATTGAAAAGCCCATTCGCTGGATATCAGGTTTCAACGGCGTGATCGTAGGCCTTATCTATTCCTACGTGCTGTTCATGCTGTTTCCGGTCTACAACGCCATATCGTCGCTTGATTCAAACCAGATTGAAGCTTCCCAGGATTTGGGCGCACCCCTTTGGCGCACGCATTGGCGCGTTGTCATTCCCCATTCGAAGCCCGGCATAGCTTCAGGCTGCGTAATGGTGTTCATGCTTTCGGCTGGCTCGGTGATTGTGCCAACCACATTGGCGGCACCCAATTCGCGCTGGTTCACCGAAATCATTCAGCAGTGGATGTTTGAGGGGCTGGATTGGAACGTCGGTTCTGCCTACGCGTTCCTGCTGCTCGTTCTTTGCATTATTTTCGTAAGCTTGGTCATGCGGGTGCTCAACGTGCGTCTCGTGGATATTGCAAAATGAGGCACAC
>JANMPF010000418.1:0-3715 GCA_031369725.1 Rhodobiaceae bacterium
GCCGGAAATGGCACAGCGCAGAACCTTGCGCTGCAGCGCCCATACGGCGCTGAAGAAAATCTGTTCGCAAGGTTTGGCTGAGCTGATCAGAAAGTATCTGCATGCGAGCCAGCCAAGCCGACAAGAAGAGACACTGGAACCACATTTAGGCTTTGCGTGAGGCCGCAGGCTGGCGTGCGTTTCAGTCGCTCGTGATGAAAAAGCAAATTTGGCGAAAAAGCTCCTGAACATCAATCTCAAGCTGCATTTCCCAGCGGCACAATCTTCGCCAGTACTTTTGCCATTTCCCGTTTCGCAATTGTCGTGTCGTAGCTCACTTGAAGCCGCAGCCACCAGCCGTCGGATAGCCCGAAAAAGCGACACAGGCGCAAATCAGTATCCGCGGTAATCCCGCGCCTGCCGGAAATGATTTCGCCGATGCGCTGGGCGGGAACGCCGATGCTTTTGGCCAAGCGATATTTGGTCATATTGAGAGGTTCGAGAAATTCTTCCTGCAACATTTCGCCGGGAGAAACCGGGGCAATAAATTTCTTCATGGCATTTTTCCTTTAGTGATAGTCAACAATCTCGACGTCCGTTGGTCCTTCCGCCGTCCACCGAAAGCAAATTCTGAATTGGTCATTGATGCGAATGCTCCATTGACCTTTTCTGTCCCGGCTCAGCGCTTCAAGCCGATTTCCAGGTGGTACGCGCATATCATCCACACTTTGTGCCAAATCAAGCTGGACCAATTTGCGCAAAGCCTGCCGCTCGATAGCGGCCCACCTACGAACGTGCTCCAGCCGGAACAGTTTTTCCGTGTCGGAACCCCGGAACGATTTAATCATCACTCGATTGATAACGTGTTTCGTTATTAACGTCAATCGTTGTTATTTTTGCATTCGCCAAGCCAAGGCATTACGTGAAGGCATGCCCTATCAGACCTTGATCAATTCAATCCTGCACAAGGCCGTTTCGCGCTGACGCCTCATGGTTCAGATAATCGGCGAAGCGCTACCCTAGGTAGAATTTAATCCTGCGGCACCTACGAGGCCCGTAGGCAGGAATTTGGCTGTTTGCGCTGTCTGATGGCCTGGCAAGCCGTAAACCCGCTGGAGGGTGATTTAAACGCATTTAAAAGCCTATTGTACGTATACATTCCCATCAACCGCAGGCCACGGCATTTCTACGAGAGCCAGATGGACGCCAGCCCGAGAAAGGCGAAGAAGCCTACGACATCGGTCACCGTGGTCACGAAGGTTCCCGATGCAATGGCGGGATCAATGTCGAAGTGGTCGAGCGTCAGGGGAACCAGAATGCCGGCCAGAGCTGCGGCCAGCAGATTGATCATCATGGCAGCGGCGATCACCAGTCCCAAGCGGTCAGAGCCAAACCACCACCAGGAAAACAGGCCAACGATCACCGCAAAGAATACGCCGTTGACGAGGCCTACGGAGCATTCGCGAAGAGTTACCCGCACGGCATTGAGGGGCCCAAGGTTACGGGTGGCAAGGGCGCGCACCGCAACGGTCATGGTTTGGGTTCCCGCATTGCCGCCCATGGAAGCAACGATCGGCATGAGGATGGCAAGGGCCACCATCTGCTTGATGGTGCCGCCAAACCATGAGATCACCCAAGAGGCCAGAATGGCGGTAGCCAAATTCACAAACAGCCAGGAAAAGCGCGAACGGGTGGTTTGCCAAACGCTGTCAGTGATGGCTTCCTCAGCGCCGACACCACCCAGGTGCAAGATGTCCTCCTCGGCTTCTTCATGGATGACATCCACGATATCATCCACCATCAGGCTGCCGACCAGGCGTCCACGCTCATCAATCACAGCGGCGGACACAAGGTTATATTGCTTGAATTTGTAGGCGATGTCGGCCTGTTCTTCGGCGACGTTGAATACGGTTTGCTCATCGTCCATGAGGCTGGCGATTTTCCTGTCGCGAGGGGTACGCAGCACGCGCGCCAGCGACAGCACACCCTTCAAGTGAAAGCCGGGATCGATCACGTAGATCTCGATGAAGTCATTGGGGACATCTTTGGCGGTGCGCACGTGGTCAATAGTTTGGCCAACGCTCCAGAATTCCGGCACTGCCACAAACTCGGTCTGCATCAGGCGGCCTGCGGTATTTTCGGGATATTCAAGTGCGCGGTTGAGTGCTGCACGGTCTTGCTTGGAGACCTTGGAGAGAATTTCATCCTGCTCGGCCTTGTCCATATCCTCAATGAGATAGAGCGCGTCGTCGGTATCGAGTTTCTTGATGGCAGAGGCGATCACGTCATTGGGAAGGGCCGCCATCAACGCGTCGCGGGCGTCCTCGTCAAGTTCGGCGAGCGCTTCAACATCGAAGCTGCGGCCGAGTGCGGTAATGAGTTTTACGCGGTTTTCCTGTTCGAGATTTTCAATGAGGTCGGCGAGATCAGCAGCATGGAGCTCGCGGGTAAGGCTGCGCACCTGCCGTGCGTCGTCGCCCAAGAGGGCTGCTTCAACGCGGGCGAGATAGTCGGGCGCAATCGAGCCCCACTCATCGCCTACCCGCATATCGCCCTGTTGGTCTGACATGTCGCTAACCCTCGCCAGCTGTGCTTAAGCTCTGGCATACCTCTCAAGAGGATTCTTCCGGCAAGTGCAAGTCTGAACAATGAAAACCGAAAATTTTGCAAAAATAGCCGTGGCAATTTCCGGCGTGGCGTGGGGAGTGTTCTGGATTCCCTTGCGCACGCTGAATGAGGCGGGCATTGACAAGACCTGGGCCTTCATCATTTTCAACATCACGCCATGCCTGCTGGTGCTGCCTCTCATTGCCGTTCGGTGGAGGCATCATGTGCGCGGCGGCAGGTGGCTGTTCATCATTGGCCTGTGCCTTGGCCTGACGCAGTTTTTCTATTCGCTCTCGGTTCTGCACACGCAAATCGTGCGGGCGATGATCCTGTTCTATTTCAATCCGGTGTGGTCAATGCTCATGGCGAGGTTCTTCCTCAAGGAGGCGATCACGCCGATCCGCTGGCTTGCCATCATCATAGCGTTTCTCGGCATGGCCAGTGTTCTGCATGCCGATACAAACTTTCCCACCCCGCAAAACCCTGGTGATTGGGCAGCCCTTGCCGCAGGGCTTGCATGGTCGTCATCGGTGGTTCTCATGCGCCATCACCAGGCCCAGGAACCGGTTGAAATGTTCGCACAAAATTTTCTGTGGACCGGGTTGCTGCTGTTGCCGCTCGTTGCGTTTTCAGGTTTTGCGGCCGCACCACCGCTGAACCTTGCACTGGCGCAATTATGGTGGCTGTTACCTTTCATCGGTCTGGTGGCCATGGTCGGTGTGTATGCATCCATGTGGGCGGTGCCGAAGCTCGCACCAGCCATTGTCGGCGTGCTCTACATGACCGAAATCAGCGCCGCTGCCATAAGTTCAGCCCTATGGTCCGGCGAGGCGTTTGGCCTGCGGGAAATTTTAGGCGTAGCGTTGATTACAGTTGCCGCAATTCTCGAAAGTGCAAGGGATATGTGGCGCGAGCGGACAGCTAACAGCCAGTCTCTTTAACCACCCGCTTCTCGTCACTTTAGTTTACCCGTCATTCCGGCGAAAGCCGGAAACTCGATCAGTATGGAAACTGGCACCATATTCCGGCTTGCGCCGGAATGACGGAGGGGGGTGGGGTCTTCCCCGGAATGACGGAGGTGGGGTGTGGTGGGGACTTCGCGCTTGCGAGCTGGAGCGGACCTTTTTTG
>JANMPF010000178.1:0-5724 GCA_031369725.1 Rhodobiaceae bacterium
TATTGGAACGGCTTAACCACTGCCAAAATGACAATTACGACCAACAGCGCAGTGGGGACTTCATTCATAATCCGAAAAAACCGCGCATCGTGCCGGCGAACATCACCAGAAAATTCCCACACTGACCTTTCAAGAAATCCATGAAACAGCACGAGCAAGAACACCGCAGCCAACTTTCCCACTACCCAAATGGCTGAAAGATCAAACGCGCTCAGCCACAAAAGCAGCCCGCCAGAAAGCAGGCTGGCCAAAGCTGCCGGCCGCATGATGGCAGCCAGCAACCGACGTTCCATCACCTTGAACAATTCACTCGTCTCACTCTGCGGTTCCGCCCCACAATGATAGACCAGCAACCGTGGCAAATAGAACAGCCCCGCCATCCACGAAATCACCGCAACAATGTGAATTACTTTCACCCACTCAGTCATGTCTTGAACCGCTGTCGAATTCCCGGATCGTATCGATTACCACTGAAATGATATCAGGATTTGTCTGCGGACGAATGCCATGGCCAAGATTGAAAATATGGCGCTGGCGATTTACCGAACCCACGACATCCCGAACCGCCACCCGTACCAGCCCCGCATCACCAAGCAATACCTCGGGATCAAGATTACCCTGCAATACCGCATCTTTTGGCAACACATCCTGTGCCGCAGTCAATGAATACTCAGCTTCAATGCCCACAGCATTGCATTTCGTCTGCGCGTAGATCGAACCGTGTCGGACACCCGCACCCTTGGCAAAAACAATAACCGGAACCAACGGAAATTTATCCTTCACACCCGCAATGAGACGTTTGATCGGAGCAACACTGAAATCCTGAAACAGTTGGTCTTCCAACTCCCCGGCCCATGAATCAAAAATCTGCAACACATCCACACCCGCCTCAATCTGCATGCACAAATAGGCGATCGAGTTCTCAACCAAACGATCAATCAGGTCCGAAAACCAGCGCTCCCCGGCACGCGCACAGGAAATGGCAAACTGTCTGTTGGAACTGCGCCCCTCAATCATGTAACTGGCAACAGTCCAGGGCGCGCCACAAAACCCAATCAGGGAAATATTTTTATCAAGCCCTTTTCGTGCCCTTGCAATTGATTCCCCAACGGCCGAATACTGCATCGACCCGGAACCCCGGCCCAAACGCTCAACCTCCGCAGCAGTTCTCACCGTTTCCAATATCGGGCCCTCGCCTTCAACAAACAACAAGCCATTGCCCATCGCATGAGGCACCACCAAAATATCAGCAAATATAATCGCTGCATCCAAATCATAGCGGCGCAATGGCTGTAAAGTCACTTCCGCTGCCAATTCAGGCGCATAACACAAGTCCAGGAAAGAACCTGCTTGTTCCCTGACCTTTCGATATTCTGGCAGATAGCGACCGGCCTGTCGCATGAACCATATTGGCCTTCGATCAGCCTCTTCTTTGTTCAAAACCCTTATCAGTGCCTGATTAGTCAAAACTTGTATCCTGGTTAAAAGACTCTTAATTAAATTGAATCTGTTGTTGGCAGGCAAACAACGGGACGGAAAACTTTCATACGACTTATCCAAACTTTTTACAGCTTTCAAACACCCTCCAGGCAATATTTCCAAGACTACAAAATAATCCAATGAAATCAAATAGTAGGCAGGAAACATCTGGCGCGGGGGAAATTATCCCGTTTTATCAACAGTGAAAACTTATCCACACACATGGAACCATTTTTTAGCCATGAGCCAAAATGTTGATAAGAATCTAATAAATTTAACCGAAAATTAATCAGTTAAATTTTTAGCGAATTATCCACAAATTAATCCGCTAAAGTCCACAGCAAGCGATCGCGTCAATTTGCCAATCAGGACAGCTCACGTTGAATATCATTCTTGCCTCAACCAGCAAAATACGCAAAACCATTCTCACGAATGCCGGCGTGGAATTTCTGACTCAAGATCCAAAGCTTGATGAAAAAGCAGCCAGGCTGTCCATGCAAGGCATGACCGCAAAGGCAGTGGCAATTTCTCTGGCCGAAGCCAAGTCAAAAGTGGTCTCACAAGAAAGACCATCGTCACTTGTGCTGGGAGCCGACCAGACTTTGGGCATTGATGGCGAGATTTTCGACAAGCCAGTCTCACTTGCGCAGACACGCCAGCACCTCCTGGCATTGAGAAATAGAACGCACAGTCTGTATTCGGCACTGTCTTGCACAATAGCCGGGAAAATGGTTTGGAGTTATTGTGGTGAAGCCAAACTTACCATGCGGAATTTCACGAACGAATTTCTCGATCAATATCTCGCAGAAATTTCGCAATCCTATTCTTCGTCGGTTGGTGGATATAAGCTGGAGGGATACGGCATAAATTTGTTTGATCGCATTGAAGGCGACTACTTTACAATTCTGGGATTGCCGCTTTTGCCGCTCCTCGGATTTTTGCGCCATGAAAAGTATATTTCGTCATGAAAAAAGCTTGTGTCATAGGGTGGCCCATCACCCATTCGCGCTCCCCCCTGATCCATAATTACTGGATCAAAAAGCACGCCATTGATGCCATATATGAAAAAACCGCAATCCATCCAAACGACGTGAACTCTTTTGTAACTGATTTTCGCAATTCCGGCTTGATCGGCTGCAACGTTACAGCCCCGCATAAGGAAACGGTATTCAATGCTGTGGCCAACGTGGATGTAGCCGCCCAGCGTCTGGGCGCCCTCAACACAATTTATATCAAAGACGGCAATGTGCGCGGCACAAATACCGACGGGGAGGGCTATCTCGCAAGCTTGCGCCAGAGCCATCCGTCCCATGAAATCAAAGGCGGCACCACGGTAATTATTGGGGCAGGCGGGGCGGCAAAAGCCATCATCGGTGCCCTTGTTGATGGCGGCGGGCAAAAGATTGGCATTGTCAACCGCACGCCAGACCGCGTTGAAAGCCTGCAGAAACAGTTTGGATCAACCATATACCCTGTCAATTTGGAAAATTATGAAATCGCAATTGCCGCATGTGACTTGTTCATCAATACGACTTCACTGGGCATGTCTGGTCAACCGCCTTTGGAATTCAACATCGATAGTCTTCCCCGCAAGGCGATTGTTTCGGATATCGTATATTCTCCCCTCGAAACTTCCCTGCTGAAACATGCCCGGTTACGTGGTAATCCGACGCTGGGGGGCCTTGGAATGCTGCTTCACCAGGCAGTGCGCGGGTTTGAACTGTGGTTTGGGGTCCGGCCAGAGGTCACGGCAGAACTTTACGATCTCGTTGCTGCTGATGTCTTGAGGGCACCAACCTGATGCTTATCATTGGCCTCACGGGATCAATTGCAACCGGCAAGAGTGAAACTTCAAAACTTTTTTCCCTGGCCCATGTTCCGGTTTTTGATGCGGACGCTGAAGTGCACAAGATCTACAAAGACAAATCAGTTGTTGAAATGCTGGCCAGGTATTTTCCCAAAGCAATTCATGACGGTGAGGTAAACCGGCAAATTCTTGGCAAAATTGTTTTGACGGATGCAAAGAAGCTGAAAGCATTGGAAGGGTTGATACACCCCCTCGTGCAAGCCCAAAGGGAAGGATTTGTTTCCAAATGGCGGCAAAAAAATGCCAGGTTTGTTATCATGGATATTCCATTGCTCTACGAGACTGAGCAAAGTGGCGATGTTGATTATGTCGTCGTCGTTTCGGCACCAGAAAATGTTCAGCGCCAAAGGGCATTGACCCGTCCGGGAATGACCGAAGAAAAATTGGCTGGGATTCGGTTTCGCCAGGTGCCTGATGCCGAAAAGCGCGCAAAGGCAGATTTTGTCATTGAAAATTCGGGCAGTTTGGAACAATTACGTGAACAAGTCGAAGCGCTCATTGCCAAATTTGATGCAATGAGCAAGGATCAAAATAATGCGGGAAATCGTCCTTGATACCGAAACAACCGGGCTAGACCCATTGCAAGGGCACCGCCTTGTTGAAATTGGCGCGCTTGAACTCTTCAATCATCTGCCTACCGGCAAGGCTTACCACACCTATATCAACCCGGATCGTGACATGCCGCGCGAGGCAGAGGCAGTGCACGGGCTGAGCAGCGGGTTTTTGAAAGACAAGCCTGTCTTTGCCAAAATCGCCGATGCCTTTCATGAATTCATTGGCGATACACCGCTCATCATCCACAATGCCAGTTTCGACGTGGGCTTTCTCAACGCCGAGCTCGGATTTTTGAAGAAACCTCCCATACTCTACGAGCGTGTCGTTGATACCCTGGCGCTTGCAAAAAAGCGTCACCCCATGGGGCCGAACAGTCTTGATGCCCTCTGCAAGCGCTATGGCATCGATATTTCCAAACGTATCAAGCACGGCGCGTTGGTCGATTGCGAGTTGCTGGCTGAGGTCTATTTGGAACTTCTGGGTGGCAGGCAAATTGCACTTACGCTGCCCAAGACGAACAATGTCCGCCATCTCGTCATAAATCCGTCAACCGCCAGCCTCAAACGCGAGCGTCCACTGCCTGAACGGTTGACGGCTGACGAAAAACTGCAGCACGGGAAAATGGTAAGTGATCTCGGTGCAATGGCAATTTGGAATTCAAAATAGGCTTTAGGCCGTGGCTACCGTTTGTTGCTGCATGCGCTTTTGATACATGCTGGCAAAATCTATTGGATCAAGCATGAGGGGCGGAAAGCCGCCGTTTCGTGTTGCATCAGCCAGAATCTGCCGCGCGAATGGAAACAGCATGCGCGGGCATTCGATGAGCACGGCCGCATGCAGCATGTTGGCTGGAAAATTTTCCATGCGGAAAACGCCGGCAAACAGAAGTTCAGACGCGAAAATGACCTTGCCCTCCGAAGTCGCCTTTGCATCCAGGTGCAATTCAACTTCAAAATCCGTCGGTGCCAGATTGCGCGCATTTACGTTGACCGAAATATTGATGTCGGGCTGGTTTTGCTGGGGTGCCAATGCCTGCGGCGCATTGGGGTTTTCAAAGCTCAGGTCTTTCAAATATTGTCCCAGGATGCGCATGGAGGGTTGGCTGCCGGGCTGTGGCGGCGGAACTTGCAAATTAACGGCCGCCGGAGTTTTCGTCTCGGAGACCTTTGGCTCCTTCACCGCTGCAGCTTTGCTGCCACCATTTGTCGCTTTTGCCACGGGCTTGCGGGGCGCGAGCTTTGCTGGTTTTACCATGATAAATTGCCTCTCAACTATGAAAATCTACCCAAATCACATGGGGAAGTGGCTAACATGAAGGCCGCATTGCCGCAAGCAGGCTGTTTCAATCCCGGGCTGGTTGTGTACCAAATCGGGGTGGTTCATTTATTTCAATTACCTCGGCGTCGATGATGGGCCCATTGCTGCCCCGCGGCATTCCAGCGGAAATGTGCGGTTCAACAAACCTTGCAAAGCGCTTTCGCAACCACGGCAACAGCAGAATAAGGGCTAGCAAGTCGCTGAACAGGCCGGGAATAATAAAAAGCAGGCCAGCCAGTGCCCCGAACACGCCATCAGCCGTACCGCTCGACGCGGCCTTGGCATCAAAACTCCGCGAATTCATTGCGGTAAAAATACTGGTGCCGCTCCTGCGAATAAGAGCGCAACCGATCAACACGTCAAGAATTGTGATTGCCAATACCGGCAAAACACCGATGTATCCGCCAAGCCAAATCAGGCTCGCCAGCTCCACAATAAAAATACCCAAAATGATCCTTGGCAAATAACCCAACACGCCTAAACCTCAAGTCAGAATGGTCCTTGGA
>JANMPF010000457.1:0-6659 GCA_031369725.1 Rhodobiaceae bacterium
GGTTTTTGAGCCATCGACAAATTCAACCAGCATGCGGGCATTCATGTTGCGGGTGCGGGCCTCGGCTTCATATTCCTTCGGCACGGCATCAAACTTGAGAGGATTGTTCTTGCCTTTTCCGGCACAGACAATTTTGAGGCCGAGGGATTGGGCAAAACCGATGAGCTCAATGGCGCAAGCCGGCTCGTCACCCATGGCGCCTGTATAAACCACACCTGCGCTGTGCGCCTGGGCCTTAAGGTGGCGACCGATTGTAATATCGGCCTCGACATTCAGCATCACCACATGCTTGCCATTGCGAATGGCATCGAGTGCAAAGGTGGTTCCGGTGTTGGGGTTTCCGGTGGCATCAATCACGACGTCAATGCGGCCAGCTGCAGCCAGCATGGCAAGATCATCGGTGATGGCGAGCTTGCCGCTTTCAATGGCGTGATCAATATCGGATGTGGTTTTCGCAGTGACGATGTTTTGGCGCAGGTGGCCGGCAAGCAGGGCTGCATCCATCGCGCGCGGTATATCCACATCGCAAACAGCCCCCAGCTGCAAGCCGGGCATGAGGGAGAGCTGCACCATAATATCGGTTCCCATTTGGCCCGCACCTGCGAGCCCCAGGGTTACAGGTTTTCCGGCTTCAGCCCGGGCTTTCAGCTCAGTGACAAGGGCTGAAACATTGGCGATCATGATTTGCCTTTTTTGTTTTTCTTCCTTGGCTTGTCTTGGGCAACTTCAGTTTTTTGCCTGGCCGCAATAACGGTGGGCTGCTCGCCTTTGGCCAAATCACCGGGCTGCTTGCCATAGGTTTTGAAGCGCTTGAGCACGCTTGCCATTTGGGCCTCTTCCAGCACGACGGGTTTGCCGGCAAGCGATGCGGCCCAATACTGGTGACACAGATGTTCAATTTCACCGGCCAGCCACAAGGCTTTGTCAAGGTTTGGGCCGAAGCAGATTTGGCCGTGATTGGCGAGCAGGCAGGCGGTGCGGCCGGTCATGGCTTTCAGCATGGTGTCGGAAAGCTCCTGGGTGCCAAATTCCGCATAGTCAGAAACGCGAAGGCTGGTGCCGCCGGTTACACCGATCATATAGTGAAAAGCCGGAATATCCTTGCGCAGGCAGGCAAGGGCTGTTGCATAGGTGGAATGCACGTGGACGATTGCCTGGGCTTCCGGACGGGCCTTGAAAATGTCCATATGCATGCGCCACTCGGTTGACGGCAGAAAGTCGCCGGCATAGTTTCCGTTGAGGTCCATTTCAATGATGTGGCCGGGTTTCATCCTGTCATAGGCAACGCCAGAAGCGGTGATGAGAAAGCCTTCATCGGTTCGCACGCTCACATTGCCGGAGGTGCCCTGATTAATGCCTTGCGCATTCATTTTCAGGCAGGTTTTAATAACGTCGCGACGTTGGTCGAGGAAGTTTAATTTTTTCATGTGCTTACCAATTTGAGCGCTTGAGCATTGACATACCGGCATTCCTTACACAGTCTTGCGCCAAATTTGAAAGACAAAAAAGGATTTACAATTGTTGCGCGGAATTGCGGTTGTTGATGCCGGGAAAACCAACACCAAGGTTATCTTGTTTGACGCTGCCGGCAGGCCCTTGGCCACGCGCATGGTGGCGAGTGTCAACCATGAGGGACCGCCCTACCGCTCGATTGATCCGGCTCCGCTTATTGCGCTTTGCCGCACTGCACTTGCCGAGCTGGACGCCATATTGCCCATTGATGTGGTGGTGCCGTGCGCCCATGGGGCGGCTTTGGCCTGTCTTGCCGCGGATGGTTCATTGGCCTTGCCGGTGATGGATTATACCAGTGAGCCGCCTGCCGACATTGTTGCGGGTTACGCCCTCATTGAGCCCCCCTTTGAGGAGGTGTTTGGGCCGCTTTTGCCGATGGCATTGACGCATGGCTTGCAGCTTTACTGGCAGCAACAGGCGTATCCGACAAAATTTGCCGCGGTTGAAACCGTGGTGCCGTGGATCCAATATGTGGCCTACCTCTTGAGTGGAGCGCTGGTCACAGAAATATCAAGCATGTCGTGCCAATCGCAATTGATGAACGTGCAGAATAATACGCTTTCGTCACTGGTTCATGGGCAGGGCTGGGACAGGTTTTTTCCGCCGTTTGCCAAGGCCTGGGATGTGATCGGAAGCCTGCGGCCGGAGTTCAATGGGCAGAATTTTCAAGGCAGCGGACTTGTGCTGGCTGGCTTGCATGATTCCAATGCGAATTATTTGCGCTACCTTGCGGGCGGGCAGAAGAAGTTCACCCTGCTTTCCACCGGCACGTGGATCATCGGGTTTGACACGGAAGCCCATGTTGAGACCCTGAACCGTGAAAAGGACATGGTTTCCAACACGGATGTGTTTGGCAAACTGGTGGCCTGTTGCCGGTTTTTTGGGGGCAGGGAATTTGAAGTTTTGGGCGGCGGGGCTTCGGGTGATGTGGCTTCGTTGCAGGCGGTGCAAAAACTGATTGACCAGACAACACTGGCGCTTCCGAGTTTTTCCGATGGCGGCGGGCCAGTGCCGCATGTGGGGGGCAAAGGCAAAATCACAGGGGCAGAACCGGCTACGGCAGAAGAGAAGGCTTCCCTTGCCTTGCTGTATTGCGCGTTGATGGTTTCTGAATCGCTTGATGCCATTGGCTCAAGGCACGACATCATTGTTGACGGGCCATTTTCAAAAAGCATTATATTCCTGCAGGTTCTGGCGCAGCTTCGTGGGGGACAAAGGGTGATGGCTTCGGACTTGCGGGATGGGACCACGGCGGGTGCGGCGTGTCTTGGGCTCATGCCAGACGGGACACTTCCGCACGTTCCGCTTTCACTCACCACAATTGCGGCGCAAAATCTGGCGAACCTGGAGCGTTACCAGCAGACATGGCAGGGACTGGCTTATGAACACGCGCGTTAGCTTTTGGGCATTGTTGGCCATTTTATCGGGAGCAACTCCGGCGCTCGCCTTTGATTGTGCTGATCGCATTTTGGGTGCGGCTGACGCGGATATGACCACAGCGCATTAACCGATCAGCAACCATAACGGCGCAGACTGGGTTGCCAATATAGGTGTGCCCATGCGTAGCGAAATCATTCATCACGACGATACCACAGATTTTTCCCTGACATGCCCTGGCGAAGACAGTACCGATGAACGGGTGCAGGAAATCCAGTTGCGTGGCAATCTTCCCCTATTGATTGGCAAAGATGTCTTGGCCGAGATCAGCTACGCCGACCTCACGGAAAGCTGGGAAACGGCGGTGGCGCTGCCGCTCAAGGATCTGAACGCCATGACCACCCTTGCTGGCAGGCGCCTGAGCGACATGCTGGAAGATAATCTGGACTCGGAAGATTTGACGGATTTGGTGTCTGATGCCGCCGTGCTGTTTCTCCTGGCCATGCGGCGTTTTGGGGTTTCGGAGGCCAAGCGGATTCCTGCCTGCACGGTAAAGTGGAATGGACAACAGGCAACCGAAAGCGTTCTCATGCTGGCATGAAAGCACTAGAACCCCCTGTTTCTGCTCCCGACTATGGCCGGTCGCTCCGTGGGCTTGGCTTCAACCTGATTGTGAAGGATGTCACCTCAGCTGTGAAATTTGCAGTGGATGTGCTGGGGGCCACGGCTTTTTTTGCCAATGACATGTTCGCTGCCATGAAGCTCAATGGCGGAGATTTCATGTTTCATCATGACAGCACCTACAGGAACAACCCGCTTTCGGGGATTGTTGCTGGTGCTGAGGGGCGGGGCGTCGGAGTTGAGCTTCACATTTATAATTGCGATCCGGATGTGGCTGAAGCAAATGCACGGGCAGGTGGCTGGACGGTGCTTTCGGGCACGCTGGACAAACCGCACGGATTGCGGGAGTGCATGATTCTGGATGACGAGGGTTATTGCTGGATTCCCTCGGTGCATTCGAAGTAGGCATGCAGCTGGTGCACAGGCGCTAAAGCTTGCGCGCCAGGGTGAGGCCATCGCCGATGGGAACCATGGACAAGCTCACGCGGGTGTCGCTTTTGATCTTGGCGTTGAGGGCGCGGAGCGCCACCGTATCGGCATCTTTTTTGGCGCTGTCGGCCACGCTGCCATTCCACAGCACATTGTCGATCATGACAAGACCGCCGACGCGCAGCAGCTGGAGGGCACCCTCATAATAAGCATCATAGGAGGTTTTATCGGCATCAATGAAGCAGAGGTCGAAGTGGCCGGCACGACCCAGCTTTAACAAATCGGCAATTGCCGCGTGGCCACCATCGAGGCGGAGTGTCACGCGGGAGGCAACGCCCGCCTTTTGCCAGTGCTCACGGGCGATGCTGGTCCATTCCTCGCTGATATCCACGGCGGTGACGTGGGCCTGGCTGGCAAGCGCCATGGCAAGGGAAGAATAGCCGGTGAAAGTTCCGATCTCGAGAATCTGTCGGGCATCCATGATCGCGGTAATCAGACCCATGAAGGCACCCTGCTCGGGGGCAATCTGCATGTTGGCATTGCCGCCGGTCTTTATTGCCGTGAGGGCGCGGAGCTCGGCGAGGATGGCTGGCTCGTTATAGGCATGGGCGGAAAAGTAGGTGGCAATTGCACCGGTGAGGCTGATGGTGGTGGTGGACATGTGAGGGCTTTCTCGTTGTTGACTCAACCTTATGTCGCGACGGCATGACAGTCAAAGAACGCCCATTTCACCTTCCATAGGGACCGTTGCATAATTCGAGTTTCATTGCATCAGGCCCTTCGAGGCCCACTGCGTGGGCACCTCAGGGTGAGGTAACATATTGATTTCCCTCATACTGAGGTGCTCACGGTCAACGACCGTGAGCCTCGAAGTACCGGGCAGAATAATTATGCAACAATCCCCCATGGTCGGGCAGGATTGAAAAATCCAATCCAAGCCGGGATGATTTTTATGACGGGTTGGCGTCGTCTGGGTGGTCGGGTCAGGCCCGACCATGGAGAATTGGGGGAGGGGGTGGCCTACCTTCATTTATTTTGACTACGGCGTAACCTCAACCCGCTTCACACCCTTCGGCTGGGTCACCCCTTTCCAGATTGCGTTTGCCACGTTCACGGGTGCGTTGGGTTGTCTTGCCACGAAGTCGCCGTCGCCTGGTTTGGCGCGCATGTCGCCTTGTTCCCAGGCGACTTGCCCGCGCGAAATGACTGTCTTTGGCACACCTTTGCATTCATAGCCTTCAAAGACGTTGTAGTCGATGCGGCTGATCTGGTTTTTGGCGCTGATTTTCTTGGTGGCGGCGGGGTCCCAGATGACGATATCCGCGTCAGATCCCACGGCGACTGCACCCTTGCGGGGGTACATGTTGAGGATGCGGGCGATGTTGTAGGAGGTGACGGCCACGAACTCTTCCTTGGTGAGGCGGCCGGTATTGACGCCAGCGTTCCATAGAACCGGCATGCGGTCTTCTAGGCCGCCGGTGCCGTTTGGAATCATGGTGAAGTTTTTGGCACCGATGCGCTTTTGCGCGAGCTTGAAGGAACAGTGGTCGGTTGCCACCACGGAAAGCGAACCCGATTGCAGGCCTGCCCACAATGAGTCCTGGTGGCTTTTGTTGCGGAAGGGGGGCGACATGACGCGGCCTGCGGCGTAGTCCCAATCCTTGTTCTGGTATTCTGAATCATCAAGCATCAGATGCTGGATGAGGGGTTCGCCATAGACGCGCTTTCCCGCAGCCCTGGCGCGGCGGATGGCTTCATGGGTTTGCTCACAGGAGGTGTGCACGACATAGAGGGGAGCGCCCGCCATGTCTGCTATCATGATGGCGCGGTTGGTGGCTTCACCCTCAACTTCGGGTGGGCGGGAATAGGAATGGCCTTCGGGACCGGTGATACCGCGGGCAAGCAGGTCTTGCTGCATGCGGGCGACAACATCGCCGTTCTCGGCATGCACCAATGGCAATGCGCCGAGTTGGGCACAGCGCTTGAAGGAGTTGTACATCTCATCGTCGTTCACCATGAGGGCACCCTTGTAGGCCATGAAATGCTTGAAGGTATTGATGCCGTAAGTTTTCACCACGGTTTCCATTTCGTCATGCACCTGTGGGCTCCACGAGGTGACGGCCATGTGGAAGGAGTAATCGCTTGCGGCCTTTTCAGACTTGTGACGCCATGCCTGATAGGCGGCGAGCATGCTTTCACCGGGAGCAGGAATGCAGAAATCGACAATCATGGTAGTGCCGCCGGAGAGTGCTGCCTTGGTGCCCCATTCGAAGTCATCAGCCGAGACTGTACCCATGAACATGAATTCCATGTGGGTGTGGGGATCAATGCCGCCTGGCATGACATAGCAGCCGCCAGCGTCAATTGTTGTGGTGCCAGAGAGTTTCCCGCCAACCGCGACTATCTTGCCGCCGTCGATGAGGACATCGGCCCTCGCCGAATGATCATGATTTACAACGGTGCCGCCGCGAATGAGTGTGGTTGGCATGGGTGAGCTCCTAGTGAATATTTAACAGGGCTGGAATGATTGGGTCTGGCAGGTTGGCAAATGGATTCACAATGCGTGTACCTTGCCAGACGAAACCATCTTGCATGTCTTCTGAAAATAAAAATGTAGCGCCTGCATATGAAGCCGCAGCAAGAATGACACCATCCCATAGTTGAAAATCATGCTTCGAAACAAGTTCAAGGGCATCGTAAAAAATTGGGCGGTTGGTTTC
>JANMPF010000463.1:0-2974 GCA_031369725.1 Rhodobiaceae bacterium
GACCAGTTTTCAATATAGTAGAGATCATGTTCTACGCGGCGTTCAATTTTTTCCGCCGTGTCGGTTTCCCCGCGCCAGCCGTGAATTTGCGCCCAGCCGGTAATGCCGGGCTTTACCCGGTGCCGCGCGAAGTAACCGTCCACCACGTCATGGTAGAGTTGCTCGGCAGCCTTGGCGCGGCTTGCATGGGGTCGGGGCCCCACGAGTGAGAGATTTCCAATCAACACATTCAGCAGTTGCGGCAACTCATCCATGCTGGTGCGCCGAATGAATTTTCCAACCCGGGTCACGCGGGGATCATTGCGTGTCGCCAGCTTCTCTGCCGAAAAGTCGGATAGGTTATGGTGCATGGAACGGAATTTATAAATCTCAATCAGCTCGTTATTGAATCCAAACCGCTGCTGTTTGAAAAATACCGGTCCCTTGCTGTCAAGTTTGACGGCAATTGCAATCAGCGCCATGAGCGGTGACAACAGCAGCAACGCCACGGTTGCTATGAGCCTGTCTTCAACGGCCTTGAGAATCCCGTCCCAGTCGCCCAGTGGCTTGTCAAACACGTCAAGAAACGGCACGCTGCCGACATAGGAATAGGCGCGTGGACGGTAACGCAGCTTTTGGTTTTGGGCACTCAGCCGAATGTCGACAGGCAAAACCCACAGGCGTTGGAGAATATGCAGCAGGCGTTCTTCTGCCATGAGGGGCAGCGTGACCAGCAACAGGTCCACCCGCGCGTTGCGCACAAATTCGATCAGTTGCGAGATGTTGCCAAGCGTTGGTATGGCGATTTGATTTATTGATGACCGATCATTTCCGCGATCATCAAATACGCCAACGACGGTCACATCCGTTTCCCCGCAATCAGAAAGTGCTGTGTAGAGATGCTGTGCCGGCTCGCCACCACCCACAAGAACAGCGTGTCGATTGAGTCGGCCATTCTTGTTCCAGCGCCTCACCATAGCCGACAATGCGATTCTGGTGGCAGGCAAACCCACCAACCCTGCCAGAAACCAAACGCCCAGCCACACCCGCGAATAATTGTCGGCAGCTTTCAGGACAAACAAAAACACCGTGGTGGCAGCAAAAATGAGCGTCCAGTGGATAAGGCTTGTCGAGACCTGCGGCAATGGGTTGAGCAAGCTTCGAATGCTGTAGGCGCCCGCGACCTGCATCAGGATGGGGAATGCAAGAGCAACGGCAAAGATTAGGAAAATGTATAATTGTGGAAATGCCAGGGTGCCGAAGCCGGGGTGGAATGCAGCGGTCCCGGCACCGCTTAACAGAACCATGAGCCCTTCTGCCGTGCGAGCCACAGCTGCGATCACACGTGGGGAAATGAACTGCGAAGTTGACAGGCCTTGCAAGGGTGGAATGCTGCCAAAACGCTCAATGACGTCAAGGGCTGCAACAAATTTGAATTTTTCCGGGCCAGTCTTCATTTGAATTTGTGCTTCGCTTTGAAACAGACGTGAACTTTGCCATCGTCCCAGCAAGCACCGCGCCTTATCGGTGTTGCAGGAATTTATTGGCTAAACAGGGTTAATGTAGGGTTAAAACCTGTCCGGATTTGCGTCAGTTGACGCTCAATTTGGCATAGAACGCCACGATGTTCTTCGCCATGTCTGCCGCCATGAATTTGCACCTTATCTTGTCTGAAAGCGCTCCCGCGGCGAGTGTGGCTGCATCAGGTATTGCGAGCGCCATTTCAATGTGTCGGGCCAGTGCATCTGCATTGCCGGGCGGGCATAAATTCTCCGGCGGGAGTATTTCAGGAATGCCACCCACATCACTTGCAATCATTGGAACCTGGCCCGCGGCAGCTTCAAGCACGACGTAAGGAAATGATTCAGCCCGCGACGGCATGACCAGCAGGCGTCCGCATTTCAGCGCATCCGCAGTTGGCAGCCGCCCGAGAAATCTGACACTTTTCGCAAGGCCCAAATCTACCGCCATTTTCTGAAACAGCGCTTGATCCGGCCCGTCACCCACGAGGTTTGAACGTAACGCCCGTTTGCGCCCCACAATGGCAAGGGCGTGAAGCAAAACATCAACGCCCTTTAAAACCCGCATGTCACCCATAAAGAGTACGTCAGCAGCGTCACCATGCGGTGCAACCCTGATAAATTCGTGCGGCCACAGTCCATTGTAAACAACAACATTCGGCTTGCCCGCGAGGCCGATTTTTGCAGCAAAGCTCAACCTTTCGAATTCACAAACAAAAATCATCGCCGAACCCATGTGCGACAGAACCCATTCGGATGTCAAAAACAGGCAACCCGGAAACGCCAGCCAATTGTAGTGCAGGCTTCCGCCATGCGGCGAATAGACGGAAGGAGTACCCAGTGCTCGCGCTGCCAGCCGCCCATAAAGACCGCCCTTGGCACCGTGGCCATGAATGATGTCAGCACTGATTTTACGTGCATGGGCTCTGGTTTTGAGGGTTGCCGATATGTCACCCAGTCCCGGCAGCCGTGAAATTGCAATGCGTTGAATGCCGAGCCGGCAAAATGGCAGAACCGCCTCCAGCAGTTGATCGGCAACCACGCCGCCTGTGGATGAATCGCAAAGCAGGCCAACGTCATGGCCCAGCTCTGCTTGGCCGCGCGCCAAATCGCGCACATGGCGAAACAATCCACCTACAGGCGTCCGGAAAACATGCAATATTTTCATGCTGCTATGCTCGGTTTAAAACCATCGCTCGCGCACATAGATCACGTCGCCAGGGTAGATTTGCGTGGTCACCGGAACCTTTTTCGTAGCCGTTCCGGCCACGTTTTTGCGCGTGATCAGAACCGTTCCCTGGTCGGCGCGCGGACCATATCCGCCGGCAATCGCGATGGCGTTTTGCACGGTAATTCCGGGTTGGTAGGCAAAGCTGCCGGATGAAGTAACTTCACCTAAAATGTAAAATGGGCGAAGCGTGGTGGCCTGCACCGAAACTTTCGGGTTGCGCAAATAGCCATGGCGCAGCCGCGTG
>JANMPF010000475.1:0-9052 GCA_031369725.1 Rhodobiaceae bacterium
AGTGGTATCCGCCTTCACACGAGGAAATTGTGGAAGAAGCGATCAATTCGTTAAAAACCAAGTTAAAGAAAGTTTTTGAGGCCAGCGATACAAAGTGACCGATAATGCTTGTACTACAATTTCGTCCGGCTTCATTCCAAGCTTCGCATGTCACCAGCAATGGCCTCTGGCGTGACAGAGAGGCTTTGGGAGATTGAGGCGGAAGAAGCCAAGATCGACCGGACGCGCGGCAATTATAAAAAGAAGATTTCAAACTGACCCAAAGTCGCCACCCCTGGGCTTTGCAAAGAATGTTTCCAAGCGCGAAGCTTTGTGGTTAACATTCGCCCATGTCGACTCTCACCACGCTGCCATCGGTTGAAACACCAAATCTTTTGGTGTGCGAAATGGCGTTGCATCATGCCAGGGCATTTGCCGGTTTCATGATGCAGCCGCGTTATCAGCGGTTCACCACGCTGCGGCTGCGGAGCCTGGCGGAAGTTGGTGCCTTCGTGGCGCGCACTGTTGCCCGCCAGGGCGATGATCGCCGCAACGTGTTTCATTTGGCCGCCGAGGAACGTTCCTCCGGCGAGGCGATTGGCGATGGCTTCATGATTTCCCACCGCGATCACGCCCTTGAAGTGGGTTGGGGTGTTCATCCTGCCATGTGGGGGTGCGGCTTTGGCACTGAAATCGGCAGCGCTTTGCTCGGCCTGGGATTCGAGCGGCTGAGAGCCAAACGCGTGTGGTGCAAGGTCATGACGGCAAATAAGGCTTCAGCCAAACTTGCTGCCCGCATTGGCATGCGCCATGAAAAGCAGGTGGGTGGCTATGCGGTAGGCGACGGCCGCATTGAAAACGTCGATATTTACGCTATGACCTCAGAAGAATACTTTAATCTTCCCTACTGAGGAGCAATCATGACCAAATCTGCAATGCCGCTGCGCGCCCGGGTTGAGGGCGGCGGCACACCCCTCATGAAGAACTGGTAGTTGAAATCCGAAACCGGTCCGCTCAAGGACGTGCTGCTCGGCCCCGCTGAAAGCTTCCGCTGGATGGGCCTGGAAAATGCCCACTGGTCGTTATTGGTGCGTGATACGCTGCGCAAAGGCTACAAGTTCGACAAGCAGGTTGCCATGCGCCAGCACCGCGAAATGGTGGATGCCTATGGAGACGCGGGCGTCAAAACCCACTTCCTGCCACTCGACATGAATAACCCCTATCAGGTCTATGCCCGCGACAGTTCCTTCATGACACCCCATGGCGCGGTGATTTGCCAATTGGCCAACCCGCGGCGCCGTGGCGAGTACGCCGCGGTGCTGCGCTTTTATCTGGAAAACGATATTCCCATTTACGACATGATTTCCGCTGGAAATTTTGAAGGCGGTGATTTCAACATCATCAGGCCAGGCTTGGCGCTGGTAGGCTACACCGATCACCGCTCGGAAGAAGTGGCAGCCCGGCAGGCCGCTGAATGGTTCATCAAAGAGGGCTGGGAAATCAAATACGCCCCCATCGACCAGTTCTACGTGCACATTGATCTCATGGTGTGCATGTTGAACGAAAATTGCGCGGCCGTTTGTCTGGAAACCACTGAAGACGATGTGGTGCAATGGCTCAAATCCAAGAAGATTGAAATCATTCCGGCCTCGTTCAAGGAGACAATGGCGCTGGGTTGCAATGTCGTGGCCCTTGGCAACGATGCCGTGCTATCCACCCGCGGAGCAACTGGGCTGAACGCTGACATGCGGGCGGCGGGCTTTAAGGTTTATGATCCTGAAATGAGCATGTTCGTTCAAGCTGGTGGTGGCGTTCACTGCATGTGTCAGCCACTGCGCCGTGAAGCAGCCTGAAGTTTCTGTCATAGGTGCTGGTCCTGCTGGCCTGATGGCAGCAGAAGTGTTGGCCAAGGGCGGGGCCGAGGTTGTGATCTACGATCACATGCCAGCACCGGCACGCAAGTTTTTGCTGGCGGGCAGGGGCGGGCTCAATCTCACCCATTCAGAACCGCTTGCTGCATTGCTTGGCCGCTATGGCGAGGCCAAGGACTTTCTCGAACCCGCCATTCGTGGCTTTCCACCTGATGCACTGGTCGCCTGGTGCAATGGGCTCGGCATTGAAACCTTTGTCGGTTCATCGGGTCGAATATTCCCCAAACAAATGAAAGCCTCGCCATTGCTGCGTGCGTGGTTGAAGCGGTTGGGCGAATTGGGTGTGACACTCAAATCCCGCCAGCGCTGGCAGGGCTTTGATGGCAAGCCCACCATTTTCGCCATGGGCGGAGCCAGTTGGCCCCACCTCGGTTCGGATGCAGCGTGGGTACCGACTTTTCGCACCGCAGGCATTCGCGTCAACGGCTTCAAACCTTCCAATGGCCGCTTCCTCGTGAACTGGACGCCGCATTTTCGTGAACGCTTTGCCGGCACTCCTATCAAGAACGCCAGCATCACCTACGCCAACAACAAGGTGCGTGGCGAATTGATGATCTCAAAGGAGGGCATTGAAGGTGGCGCCATCTATGCCCTGTCGCGCTTCATGCGTGAGGCCCCGGGAGAGCCCCTGCAGATCGATTTTCGCCCTGATGTGACAGAAGCCACACTCACCGAAAAACTGTCCCGCCCACGCGGCAAGCAAAGCTTATCCACCTATTTGCGTAAAACCGTCGGTTTGACACCCGTTGCCATTTCGCTGATGCATGAAACCCAAACCCCCATGACGGCCGAAGGCATAAAGGACGTAGGCGTAAAAATCCTCCGCCCGGCTGGCATTGCCAGGGCAATATCATCCGCTGGGGGACTGGCGCGGACCGAGGTGGACGAAAATTTCCAGTTGCTCAAATTCAAGGGCAGTTACGCCGTGGGCGAAATGCTGGACTGGGAAGCCCCAACCGGGGGTTATCTGCTACAGGCCTGTTTCTCAACCGCCGTGGCCGCCGCCACGGATTTGCTGCAGAAATACCAGATCGCAAGTCTGCCATAATTGGCCGTCATGATTAACCTTGTTTGTGAGAGGGATTTCCCATGCGTGCGTATCCGCTAATTGCGTTGGCATTAATGCTATCGGCCCCGGCAGCCCTGGCTGACGCCAAGTCCTACTGCGAAATCTACGCCAAGGACTTCGCCAGTGCCAAAACTTCCGACGTTGATCAATGGCAAACCATGTATCATGACAGTTACACCGATTGCATGGACCAATACAGTGCCGCAAAGACGGAAATCACCACACCGAAACCCGTGCAGGTCACACCAAAGCCTGTGCAGAAAAAGAAGCTGGCCACAATCAAGGCACCTGAAAAAACGCCTGAACCGGCCATTCAAAAACCGGTGGCCCGCGTTGCAATGGAAGAAGGGTCCGACAAATGGAACGCCTATTGCGCCAGCAAGTATGTGTCGTTCAACAAGGAAACCGGAACCTATAAGTCCTATACCGGCAAGGAACGCCGCTGTGCGGTAACGCATTAGTCGCCCAAGATGATCTCGGCTCCCCGCCAGCCCATCATCATGCTTGGCGCATTGGTGTTGCCGGCAATCAGGCTTGGAAAAGTCGAAGCGTCACACACGCGCAAGTTTTGAAGGCCATGCACCCGCAAATGCGGATCAACCACTGATGTTGAACTATCCGGTCCCATGCGGCAGGTGCAGGAGGGATGATAAACCGTGCCGCTGCGCTGGCGAAAATCCGCGATGAGATCGGCATCAGTCACACAGGCAGGGCCAGGCCGGAGTTCTTCTGCAATGACCTCGGCCAAGGGTTTTTGGGCAGCGATTTTGCGGATGAATTTCACCGCCTCCAGCATCTCGCTCACATCGCTTGCGGTGGAATAGGCATTGGCCACAATGCGCGGATGCTGCAACGGGTCTGCCGATTGAATTTCAATAAAGCCGCGGCTGCTCGGCCGGCAATTTGAAAGCCCCAGCGAGAAACCCGAAAATGGATCAGGTGATAGCACGGGCCGTTCACCAGCCCGTGGGATGAGGGTTGAAAACGCCTGCATGTAGAGTTGCATGTTGGGAAGCTTGTGCTTTGCCGACGTGCAGAAAAATCCCCCACCCTGATTGACGCTCATACTCAAGGGTCCGCGACGCCACATCAAATAGCGCAGGCCCACCCGAAGCTTCCCCCACCATGGCCGCAACTCGTCATTGAGCGTGGCAACCGCCATGCGATAGGTATAATTGAGCCCCACATGGTCTTGCATATGTTGGCCCACATTTGGATTGTCGCGTAACACGCTGACACCGTGTTTTTTCAAATGTGCCGCAGCCCCAATGCCCGAGAGCTGCAGAAGCTGCACTGAATTTATGGCACCACCGGAAATGATAACGTCACGGCCCGCAAATGCCTTGTGGGTTTCGCCGCGGCGCTGATATTCAACGCCAATGGCGCGCGTACCTTCAAACAAAATCCGGGTTACTTGCGCATGGGTCACAACGCGCACATTTTTGCGTTTCATTGCCGGGCGCAAAAATGCCCGCGCCGCCGACATCCGCTGGCCATTCTTGATGGTGAACTGGTAGGCCCCGACACCTTCCTGCGATGCCCCGTTGAAATCATCATTGAGTGGCAGCCCGGCCATGCAACCTGCCGCAAGAAAGTTGGCGTAGAGCGTGTGAAAATCGACGGGGCCAGAACGCACATGCAGCGGTCCGCCCACCCCCCTGAACTCATTGGCACCACTTTCGTTGTCTTCCATCGCACGGTAGCAACGGAGTACGTCGTTCCAGCCCCAGCCCGTATTGCCTGCTGCTTCCCATGCCTCGTAATCCTCGCGGGGGCCACGGATATAAACCATCGCGTTGATCGAACTTGAGCCACCCAGAATCTTGCCGCGCGGCCAATGGTCCCGCTGGCCATTGAGGCCGGGGTCAGCCTCGGCGGCATACAGCCAATTGACTGCGGGATCATAAAATGTCTTGCCGTAGCCCAGCGGCATTTGAATGTAGAAACGCCGGTCCGAGCCACCCGCCTCAACAACCAGAACGCTGAATCGTCCACTCGCCGAAAGACGCTCCGCCAGCACACAGCCCGCTGAACCTGCACCCACAACAATAAAGTCAAAAGTCTTGCTCAAATCCCGCACCAACAGTTAGAAAATTTCATCACAGCATGATGACTCACGCTGCTATGGTGGTAAGCTATGGCATTGCATCGAAAGAAATTCATCCATGAAAATCGCAGGGTTAGAAATTTTCATCGTTGGCAACCCGCCTCCCGGCTGGGGTGGGCGCTACTTTACCTTCATAAAGCTCACAACTGACAACGGCATAACCGGAATTGGCGAAAGTTACTGCGACACCTTCGGCCCCAAGGCCATGACGGCCATGATAGAAGATACTTACGGCCGCTACGTTGAGGGCATGGACCCCTTCCACATCGAGAGCCTGTGGCGCAAGGTCTATGGCTCGGGCTACACCATGCGGCCTGATGTGTCGCTCATGGGCGTTTTGTCCGGCATTGAAATAGCGCTTTGGGACATCATCGGAAAATCGGTTGGCAAGCCCGTGTATGAATTGCTGGGTGGCCGCGTACATGAAAAACTCAGGTCGTATACTTACATCTATCCCAACCTCGACAAGGGCCAGACCGACGCCATCTACTGGAATGCCGAACAGTCCGCCGAGCGCGCCGCCGATTATGTGAAACTTGGTTTCACCGGCATCAAGTTCGATCCTGCGGCCCCTTATTCCAGCTTCGATCCGCGCCAGCCGTCACTTCAATCCATGCAACTCTGCGCCAAGTTCTGCAAACTCATCCGCGAGGCGGTGGGAAACAAGGCCGATCTTCTGTTTGGCACCCACGGCCAGTTCACCCCCGCAGGTGCCATTCGCTTTGCCAAGCATATTGAACCCTATGATCCCCTGTGGTTTGAAGAACCCGTGCCGCCGGAAAAACCCGAGGAAATGGCATTGGTGGCGCGCGGCACATCAATTCCTGTGGCAACTGGTGAACGTCTCACCACCAAATATGAATTCGCCCGCGTGCTGGAATGCCGTGCTGCATCAATTCTGCAAATGGCACTTGGTCGCGTCGGCGGCATCTGGGAAGCCAAGAAAATTGCCGGCATGGCCGAAACCTATTACGCGCAAATCGCACCCCATCTCTATGCAGGCCCGATTGAAGCTGCCGCCAACATTCATTTTGCGGCCTCCCTGCCAAATTTCCTCATTCTGGAAAGCATTGAAACTTTCGGGGGCTTCTACGCCAAGCTGTTGAAAAAACCCATCCGCTGGGAGCAGGGCTATGTCATTCCGCCAACCGAGCCGGGCTTGGGCGTTGAGCTGAATGAAGAGGTTGCGCGCGCCCACCCTTATACAGGCGACAAGCTGCATCTTGAAATGACCAATGTCCCAATACAATAAATCGCGGATCCCTCATGCTGAGGTGCCCGGCGCAGCCGGGCCTCGAAGCATTGGTTGATCATAATGTACTTGGCTGTCCTTCGAGGCATCGCAGAGCGATGCACCTCAGGATGAGGTTAATGTTGGCACAATGTTGATCGCGGAAAGAATTGCATAATGCGTTATGGTTACATTGGCTTGGGCAATCTTGGCGGACACCTTGCGGCAAGTCTATTGCGCGAGGGTTTTGACGTAACTGTCAACGACATCGACAGGTCACTTGCTGACCGTCATGTGAAGGCGGGTGGAAAATGGGCAGAATCGCCAAATCTGCTTGCCGAACAGGTTGATTGTGTCATCACCTGCCTGCCGTCGCCCGCGGTCTCGGAAAAAGTTCTCAGCCAAATTCTTCAAGGCCTGAAGCCGGGTGGCACGTGGATTGAAATGTCCACTCTTGGCCGCGATGAAATCCAGCGCCTGGCAAGCCTTGCCCAAGCCAAATTGGTCCGCACCATGGAGGCACCCGTGACCGGCGGCGTGCATCTGGCAGCGCAAGGCAAAATCACCGTGTTGGCAGGTGGCGATCAAGACCTCTTTGATCTTCACAAGCCTGCCCTGCAAGCCATGGGCGGCCAGCTTTTTCACATGGGGCAACTTGGCTCTGCCGCCGTCATCAAGGTCATCACCAACATGCTGGCCTTCATTCATCTGGTGGCAGATGGCGAGGCGTTGATGCTGGCCAAGCGCGGCGGGCTTGACCTGGCCCAAAGCTGGGCCGCCATCAAGGCCAGTTCCGGCACCAGCTTTGTGCACGAAACCGAAGGCCAGCTCATTTTGAACGGCAGTTACGATATCGCCTTCACCATGGACCTGGCGCTGAAGGATTTGGGCTTTGCCATGAATTTTGGCAAGGAATTCGGCGTGCCGCTTGATTTGGCATCGCTCACCAGCGCAACCTTCATGAAAGGCAGGCAGGCTTATGGCGGCGCTGCCCAATCGACCCAGATCGTAAAATTGCTTGAAGACGCGCTGGGTACCGACCTTCGAGCCTCCGGTTTTCCCGCCCGACTGGAATAATATTACCGTATTGCGCGCTGATCTGTGTGGAGTATTCTCACACTGAGTCCATTTGGACTTGGGGAAAAACCTGGGAAGGGGAAGCACTATGAACATAACCAATCCATCTCCCTCGCTTTACAACGAGGACTTGGCGCCATCGCCCACACGAAATTGGGGCGTGTTTAGCATTTTCAACGTCTGGACATCGGACGTTCACAGCCTGTGGGGCTACTATCTGGCCGCAAGCCTTTTTCTTCTCTGCGGCAACTTCATCAATTTCGTACTCGCCATTGGCTTGGGCTCACTTGTTATTTATTTCCTCATGGGTCTGGTGGGCAATGCCGGTGTGCGAACCGGTGTGCCTTATCCCGTTCTGGCGCGTGCCTCATTCGGAACCGTTGGTGCCAATATTCCGGCACTGATTCGCGCCATTGTTGCCTGCTTCTGGTATGGTGCCCAAACGTCTGCTGCATCTGGTGCCATTGTAGCCCTTCTCACGCGCAATGAAGGCATGATGGCATTCCACCAGAACAACCACATGCTGGGCCATTCAACCCTCGAGGTTATCTGCTACGTCATCGTGTGGGGGCTGCAATTACTCATCATTCAGCGCGGCATGGAAACCGTTCGCAGGTTCCAGGATTGGGCAGGCCCGGCCGTTTGGGTGATGATGCTGTTTCTTTCGATTTATCTTGTTGTCAAATCGGGAACGATTTCCTTTGGCAGCGACATTCCACAAGAACTGCTGTTGGCCCAAACCAAAGATGCCGGAATTCCCGGAGCGCCGGGTTCCTTTGCTGCGCTTGCCGCGGTGGCGGCAACCTGGATCACTTACTTTGCCGCACTGTATTTGAATTTCTGCGACTTCTCGCGTTATGCGCCCGATGAGGCAACGGTGCGCAAAGGCAACCTCTGGGGCCTGCCGGTCAATTTGCTTTTGTTCTGCCTTGTGGCCGGTGTGACGACCACGGCGGCCTATACTGTCTATGGTGAACTTTTGCTGCACCCTGACCAAATATCGGCGAAGTTTGACAGCTGGTTCCTGGCCTTGCTTGCCGCAGCAACATTTGCCGTTGCCACCCTCGGCATCAACGTGGTGGCCAACTTTGTGTCACCGGCGTTCGATTTTGCCAACGTCTTTCCACAGCAGATCGATTTCAAGAAGGGTGGCTATATTGCAGCACTTATCGCCCTCATCCTGTATCCATTTGCGCCATGGAATGGCAGTGCCGCAGGCTTTGTAGGCCTGATCGGTTCTGCGATGGGGCCGATCTTTGGCATCATGATGGTGGACTATTACCTCATCCGCAAAAAAATCATCGATGTGAATGCGCTCTACCAGGAGAACGGCGAATTCAAATTTGCCGGTGGTTTTAACCCCCACGCATTGATCGCCCTTGTGGTGGGCGGCTTGTTTTCAACCATATTGCCGAACTTCACCTCGCTCCTGCCGTCATGGTGGGGCATCTATGGCTGGTTCTTCGGCGTGGCCATCGCCGGTGCCGTGTATTTTGCACTGCGCATGGGCACAAGAAAATAACCAAGCAATTTCAAGGCGGAACAGGCTCAGGAGCCTGTTCCGTTAACCCGTTCACCAAAGCGCTACTTTCGCCACAATCCAGTTGTGTATATACTCCCCATAACGGGGGGAAACTCCTGAGGATAACAAAGGAGAC
>JANMPF010000492.1:0-5432 GCA_031369725.1 Rhodobiaceae bacterium
GCCCAGGCATTGGGGAGCGCGTGGTGGATGATGACTTGCGATTTTGACACGCCCTTAAGCTGGGCCATTTCAATGTAGGGGCTGGCCAGCAGGTTTATGATGGCAGCGCGGGTCATGCGCATCATGTGTGCTATGATCACCAGGGTCATGGTAATGGCAGGCAACGCTGCGCGGTAGACATGCTCCAGAAATGGCGTGTCGATGCTGACGGTCGAGTTCGGATAGAACCACCGCAGCTTCACCGCGAGAACATAGACTAGAACATAGGCAATGAAGAATTCCGGCATGGCAATGGTTGTCAGGGTAATGGAATTGACTATGCGGTCAAACCATGAATTGCGATAAAGTGCCGCCATTACGCCAAGAAACAGCGCCAGCGGAACGGCAACAATGGCTGCCATGGCCGCGAGGAAAAAGGTATTGTAAAGCCGTGGCGCGATTGTTGCGGATACTCCGCGCTTCATGCTGCCGTTCAAGCCAGAATATGAATTTCCGAAATCGCCCCGGAGCGCGTTGCCGATCCATTCGAAATACCTGACAGTGGCTGGCCGGTCGAGGCCAAGCTCGTGCTTGAAGGCAAAAACCGTTTCAGGTGTTGCGGACTGACCCAATATATTTTCCGCGTAACCCCCGGGCAACAACTCAAGGGACGAAAAAATAATTACAGAAACGGCAAGCAACGTGACCACTCCAAGGCCCAACCGTTGCAGAACAGTTCGCAAAACTGGATGCATTGCTTCGCTTCCCCTCTTTGGGCTTCTTTGCGGCCCCTGTTTTTATGACACTAACACAATGCTACAGCACCGCCACAAAAAAACCATATGATAATCTGCGACACATGAAGACATTTACGCGACTAAAAAGGCCCCGCTGATTTCGCAACGGGGCCGCGTGACTGGTTATGACCGAATGTGGATGGATTATGCCATCCACCAGCGCTCGACCATGTAGCCGCCATCGCTGTCCTGGTCCGAATTCAGCTCGCCGTGGGCAACTGCCGTGCTCAGCGCGCCGACGAAGTTGTAGAACATCAGCACGATCTGACCGCCTTCGTCATGCACAATCTGCTGGCATTCGGCATACATGGCGGCACGCTTGGTTTCATCAAGTTCGGCGCGGGCCTGAACCAAAAGTTCGTTGAACCGCGCATTCTTGAAGTGCGTGTCATTCCATGGCGCATCGGCTGCGAGCGAGATAGACAGCATTGTATCAACCGTCGGACGGCCACCCCAATAGCACATGCTCCACGGCTTCTTGAGCCAGACGTTGGACCAATAACCGTCATCCGGCTCGCGGATCACGTTGATTTCGATACCTGCCGCCTTGGCGCTTTCCTGCATCAAAAGTGCCGCATCCATTGCACCAGCAAAAGCAGCATTTGGCGGAACCGAGAAATCAACCTTCAAATTCTCAATGCCGGCCTTTTTCAAAATCGCCTTTGCCTTGTCAGGATCATAGGAATGGATGGGGGCTGGATCAATGGCATACTTCATTGACGCCCCAATGGGGTTGTCGTTGCCTGGCTTGCCATAGCCAAAGAGTACCTTGTCCACCAGCTCTTGGCGGTTGATCGCGTATTTGATCGCCTCGCGCACGGCAGGATTATCGAAAGGTGCTGCATCACACAGCATGGGTGCTGTATAAGGCGTTGGGCCGCTTTGATTGTATATTTCAGTATTGGGCGCATTCTTCAGCATATCGATCGTCTTCAGATCGGCACGGTCAATAAAATGCACCTCGCCGGAAAGATACGCGTTGGTGCGTGCGGCTACGTCTGAAATGGTAAGCAATTCAATGCCGTCGAACCAGGTATCCTTGAAGAAGTTGGGATTGCGTTCACCCACCAGCTTAACACCCGGCTCATAGGATTTGAGGACATAGGGACCTGCGCCCACGCCTTTTTCCCAATCAATGCCACCACCATCCTTTGCCGGGTAGATCGACAAATGATAGTCCGTGAACGAATAGGGAAGATCGACGTTTACCGCGTCCATTTCAATAATAACGGTATTCGCGCCGTCGGCCTTAACATTGGAAACGCCTTTTAGATATTCCTTGGCGGGCGACTTTGAATCCTTGCCCACATGATAGTTTATGGTGGCGATTACATCGTTAGAGTCAAGGGTCTTGCCATTGTGGAAGGTTATCCCCTTGCGCAACTTTACAATCCACTTCTTGCCGCCATCGGTTGGCTCGAAGGACTCGGCCACGTGCATGGTCACTTCACCCTTCGGGTTGAGCTGGGTGAGCGGGGCGCCCATGACGGACTTGCCGAACTGGAAGTTAAAACCATTTGTCCATGTCGCGGGATCAAGTGAATCGGTCGTTGAACCGTGACCGTGGCCTGCCTTGAAAATGCCGCCCTTCTTGGGCTCGGCACGGGCAGCGGTTGCAAACATGGTATTTGCGGCCGCAGCGGTTACGCCCACGGAAAGGGCATAGCTCATAAAGTCACGGCGCGACAGCTTGCCCTGGCCTGCGGCCCTGGCAGCTTGCTTCAATTTCATTTCAAATTCGGTCATGTGTTTTCTCCTTGGTGACCAGAGTGCAATTAGGTCGGAGAAGATGGAAAATTTTGCGAACTCTTACGCAGCGAACCCTGTGCCACACAAAAAACTTCGCCGTCTCCCGGTCTTCTTCATTATTATATGGAAATCCTTGTTGGACCTCTCGGGCTTGAACCTGTCATGCAATGAAGCATCCGTCAATGGCTCAGTGGCGCACATATTGGTGAATTGATTGAACCAAGGGCCTGAAATCAAGACATAAAAACGACTATATAAGTAGGGCCAGCGTCATGAAATGGTTGCCGGCAGCGCCGCTTGATCTTGGCCCTTCACAGTTTCAATTATCAGACATAAGATTAAACTTGGTAATCTTCTGGAGACGTTCAGGCAGTGGTGCCACGAACTGCAAATCGTGCAAATGACGGGTTATTGACGATGCTTATCGTCAGTTTCGGCAAACGGCTTTTGCCCAAGACCACCAAAGGCTCGCTCACCCTCACCTTGCCTTCGGGCCGGCGCATCACATTGGGCACAGCGGGCGAAGAAATTTCTGCCGACCTCACCTTGAACAATTTCAAAGTCATATGGGCCAGTGTCAAGCGGGCGCAACTTGGATTTTTTGAAAGCTATCTTGCCGGTGACATTGAAAGCAGCGATCCCACCAAGCTTTTCAAATTCTACCTGAACAACCGCGCCGCACTGGACGGCGCGTCGACAGGGATTTTCTTCACCAGCTGGTTTGACAAACTGTGGCACAAGAGCCGTGACAACAACCAGGAAGGATCGAAGGAAAACATTTCGGCGCATTACGACCTTGGCAATGATTTCTACAAGCTGTGGCTCGATGAAACGATGACCTATTCATCGGCGGTGTTTGATACGCCAGCCAACAGCCTGGAAGCGGCCCAGCGGCTGAAATACGCACGCGTGATGGACGCCCTGGAATTGAAGCCCAACAACCGCATCCTCGAAATTGGCTCGGGCTGGGGCGGCTTTGCGGAAGAAGCGGCGAGGCAAAGAAAAGCCAGTGTGCGCGGCATCACCTTGTCCAAAGAACAATTGGCTTATGCCGAGCAGCGCATCGCCAAGGCTGGGCTCGGGAAAAAATGCAGTTTCCATTTCGAGGATTACCGGGATACCAAAGGTGTTTACGACCGCATAGCCTCGATTGAAATGATTGAGGCTGTTGGCGAGGCCCATTGGCCAACCTACTTCCGCACCCTCTATGACCGGCTCAAGCCCGGTGGTGTTGCCGCCATCCAGGGCATTACGATTGCGGAAGCTAATTACGACGCTTACCGGACAGGTGTCGATTTCATCCAGCGCTATGTGTTTCCCGGTGGCATGCTGCTTACCAAAACCATCATGAAAGAACAGGCGAGCCGGGCTGGCCTCATTTTGGAGCGCGTTGAAACCTTCGGCCAAAGCTATGCCACAACGCTGCGCATCTGGCATGAGCGGTTTGAAGCGGTCTGGCCGGAAGTTTCAAAACTCGGTTTTGACGAAAAATTCCGCCGCGTGTGGAAATTGTATCTGGCCTATTGTGAAGCGGGCTTTGCCGAGTCTGTGGTGGATGTTGGGATTTACAAGTTAAGAAAGCCCGCTTGAAGGCGCGTGCCCCGTTCCTCCTCTCGTCCGTCATTCCGGCGCAAAACCCGCAATCTCGTTCAGAATAGAAGCGGCAATCAGATTCGGGCTTTCGCCGGAATGACCGGCGGAGGCCTATTCGCCGGGAGTTTTGCGAAATATGGCCAGTGCCATGGAACCGTAGGAGATGATGGCAATGGCGATGATGACTGCGACAATGCCGGCATAGTGGCCTAGCCCCAGGACATCCACAACCACATGAGTGACAAACATTGCGGCAAAGAGATTGAAGCCTTGCAGCAGGAGAAATGCCGGAAGCTCCTTCCACATTGCACCCTTTGACTGGAAGGTGAAATATTTCTGGCCGAGAAACGAAAAAGGAATCGCCACCAAATAGGCCAAAGCGCTCGAAAGCATCGATCCGGTGTTGAACAAGTGAACAAGACTGAGCAAACTTGCCGCGTAGACCAAAGCTGCAGCGCCACCCACCAAACCAAATCGGGCAGCACGGAAGAATTCACCCGCAAGCTTGTTCATGCTCAGGCCGGATTGCATTTGGTGGCCGTCAAGTAATACTGCGCGCCAACCGGCAGCCAGCCAAGATTCATGTCCAACCACCGCATCGCATCACCCTTGGGCGGAATGTTGAGGATCGATCGGGTTGACACATCCCGCGCATTCGGCAGGTCGAACAATTTTCGCAAGCGGCGAGGCGACAGCAGCACGGCATCAGCGTCGAACGAGCAGGAATTGACGATGTAGCGGGTCACCGGGTTGAAGGGGTTATGCTCAATGATGAGGATCAAGCCATCGTTTTTCACAACGCGCAGCATTTCAGCGGCCACCCCAGACCACTGGGCGGGCGGAATGTGGTGAAACACGCAGATCGCCATGGCCATGTCAAAGCTGCCATCAGCATAGGGCAAGTGCTGACCGTCATAGGTTTGGTAATCACATTCGCTGTGCTCGTGCCTGGCAATGCGAATGGATTCGGCGGAAATGTCGGCACCGGAAATCTTGCCCAACCTGCCTTTCAGCAGTCCGTGAATTTTGCCTACGCCGCAGCCCACATCGAGCAACGATATGGCCGCTGCGGTGCGGCCCGATTGGGAGAGGAGCTGGCCACTCAGCCAGGTCTTGTGCCGGGTAAAGAAATCATGCCCGGTGCCAAAAGAGTCCAGCGACTTGTCAATTTCCGCGGAATAATTATCAGCGTACTGATCAAACAGGTCCTTATCCTGCACGGCTTTTCCTGACATGGGTCATTCCCACAGCTTCCATGGCGCCTTGCCGCTGGCCCAGAGTTTTTCCAGCTCGTCGCGCTCGCGCAAGGTATCC
>JANMPF010000493.1:0-2380 GCA_031369725.1 Rhodobiaceae bacterium
GCCACGGGCGCTTCCTACAGACAGGTCTGCACCACGCCAAAAATCGCAAAGACCATTCACCCTGAAAGCAAAGCCAAGGCCGCCTATGACGCTGCCTATCACCGTTACATGAAAATATACCCTTCAATCAAAGGACTCTGAGCTCCATGAAGAAATTCTATTCCATTACCGATCCCATCAAATACGAGGGGCCAGACTCCAGGAATGCGCTGGCCTATCGCTGGTATAACCCCAAGCAAAAGGTGCTTGGCAAAACCATGGCAGAGCATTTGCGCTTTGCGGTTTGTTATTGGCACACATTGTGTTGGCAAGGTACCGACCCGTTTGGCGGTGAAACCTTCAATCGCCAGTGGCATCACGTGAGCGACCCGATGGAAGCGGCCCGCATGAAGGCGGATGTAATGTTTGAAACATTGCGCCTGCTCGGTGTTGACTATTTTACATTCCACGATCTTGACATCGCGCCTGAAGGCAACTCGCTGAAGGAGTTCAATTCCAACGTTACCGCAATTGCCAATATTCTCGAAAGCAAAATGGCGAAATCGAACAAGAAGTTGCTGTGGGGAACCGCCAACATGTTTTCCAACCGCCGCTTCATGTCAGGGGCTGCCACCAATCCGGATCCGGATGTATTTGCCTATTGTGCGGCCCAGGTGAAGCATTGTCTGGATGTCACCAAAGGTTTGGGTGGAGAGAACTATGTCATGTGGGGTGGCCGTGAGGGTTATGAGACGCTGATCAATACCAACATTGGCCATGAACTGCAGCAGGCCGGACGCTTTCTGTCACTCGTGGTTGAATACAAGCACAAGATTGGCTTCAAGGGCCCCATTCTCATTGAGCCCAAGCCCAGGGAACCCTCAAAACACCAATATGACTATGACACGGCTTCCATCTACGGGTTGCTCAAATCCTATGGGCTTGAGAATGACGTGAAGCTTAACCTCGAGCAGAACCATGCCATTCTGGCGGGCCACACGTTTGAGCATGAAATAGCACTCGCATCAGCGCTTGGCATATTCGGATCGCTCGACATCAATCGTGGCGATTACCAAGTGGGCTGGGATACCGACCAGTTCGGCATGAACATTCCCGAAATTGCCCTCACCATGTTTGAAGTCTTGCGTGCCGGCGGCTTCACCACCGGCGGCATGAATTTTGATGCCAAGATCAGGCGGCAATCCATTGACCCCGACGATCTGCTTTACGGCCACGTGGGCTCGATGGATGCCTGTGCGCGGGGGCTGCTCATTGCCGCCAAGATGGTAAAAGACGGAAAAATGGATAAGGCGCTCGCCAAACGCTATGCCAAATGGCAGGAGCCGCAAAACCAGGCGATGCTTGCGGGAAAAGAAAGTCTAGACAAGATTGCAGCACGCGTTCTCAAGTCGGGGCTTGAACCGCAACCTGTCTCGGGACGTCAGGAATATCTCGAAAATGTTTTGAACTCGTACATCTGAGGAAGCAAAGGCATGGCAACCAACATCCAAGGACCAGCGATTTTCCTGGCACAGTTTGCAGGCGACGCAGCACCCTTCAATTCATTCGAGAACATCACGAAATGGGCAGGTTCATTGGGGTACAAGGGTGTGCAAATTCCCACATGGGATGGCCGGCTTTTTGACTTGAGGAAAGCGGCAGAATCGAAAACCTACTGTGACGAGCTCAAAGGTGTCGCCCACAAAAATGGCGTTGCGATCACCGAGCTTTCAACCCATCTGCAGGGCCAGCTCATTGCTGTCAATCCAGCCTATGATGAAGCCTTTGACGCGTTTGCCCCGGCCGCCGTTCATGGCAAGCCCAAGGAGCGGCAGAAATGGGCAACCGAACAATTGATGCTTGCGGCCAAGGCTTCGAAGAATCTTGGTTTGCATTCCACGGTGTCTTTCACCGGCGCATTGGCCTGGCCCTTTGTTTATCCATGGCCGCAGCGCCCAGTTGGCCTCATTGAAACGGCGTTTGCTGAATTGGCCAGGCGCTGGAAGCCCATTCTTGACGCTTATGATGCTGCGGGCGTTGATGTGGGCTATGAAATCCACCCGGGTGAGGACGTGTTTGATGGTGCCACGTTTGAGATGTTTTTGGACGCCCTCAAGGGCCACAAGCGCTGCCAGATCAACTACGACCCCTCGCATTTCGTTTTAATGCATTTGGATTACCTGTCGTTCATCGACATCTATCACGAGCGCATTTGCGCGTTCCATGTGAAGGATGCAGAATTGAACCCAACCGGCCGCCAGGGCGTCTACTCCGGCTATCAGTCCTGGATAAACCGCGCGGGCCGTTTCCGTTCATTGGGTGACGGACAGGTGGACTTCGGGTCGATCTTCTCCAAGCTGTCACAATACAACTATTCCTCTTGGGCGGTGCTGGAGTGGGA
>JANMPF010000510.1:0-2725 GCA_031369725.1 Rhodobiaceae bacterium
TGCGAAGTGGACATGATTCTGTTTTTGAGTGTAAGGTTCTTGACAGCGAGGAAGACCTCGGGTTCGAAGCGATCAAATCGAAGCGGCAGGTTCGCACGACGCGCTGAAGCGAGCCACCTCTCTCTGGCAGCAGGCCTTGAAGGAATATGAAGAGCCGACGCTCGATATCGCCATCCGCGAGGAACTTGACGCCTATGTGGCTCGCCGCCGCGAGGACATTGGGTCTGGAGAACCTTAATGCGAACGCATGCCCAAGCAGTTGTCATTGGAGTTCGGAACCAAAAAGGAGGATATCGCATGATCACAAGTATCCCAGGCCTGCTCGACACCATCCGAGCCCGCTTTGCCCATATCGACGCTTGCCCCTTCGATGGTCCCCGGGTTTTTTTCGAGAATGCCGGCGGCGCGCTCCGGCTCAAGTCAGTCATTGAGACTTCGGCAGCCTACGCTGGGTACCCCGACAACCAGGGCCGAGACAATACGGCTTCCCAGGCACTGATGAAAGCGATCAGTCGCGGCAAGGTCGATATGCGCACCTTCTTCAATGCGCAAACCGGGCAGGTCTTCGTCGGCGAAAGCGGAACTGAGGTGCTGTTCCGCCTGATCCGCACGGCGGCTCTTGGGGCAGCGCCCGGCGGCATCATGCTCGGCAGCACCCTCGAGCACCCCGCTTCACGAAGCGCCATGGCCCGCTATGCCAGCGTCACAGGCCGCCCGCATGTTCTGGCTGCCCACGGCGACATCACCGGAACTGTCGATGTGGCGGCTTATCTTCTCCACGTGACGCCCGAAGTACGGGTGGCCACCATCATCCAGACGTCACCTGTCACCGGAATCTCCGTAGATGTGGCGGCCATCGCCCAGGCGATCCGGTCAAGATCGCCCGATTGCTTTATCATCATCGATGGCATCCAGCATGCAAGCCATGGACATATCGACGTTGCGGCCTACGGCGTTGATGGCTATGCCGTGTCGCCCTACAAGGTTTTCTCCCGCCATGGTTATGGCGTTGGCTGGGCATCTGATCGCCTTACATCACTGCCCAGAGATGGGCTTGTCGGAAGTGCCCCAACAAACTGGGAACTCGGCACACGCGATGCCGGCAGCTACGCTACCTTCTCTGATGTCGTGGATTATCTTGTCTGGCTTGGCGCGCATTTCACGCAAGATGCCGACCGCAGAATATGCCTTGAGGCTGCTGCGAAGGCAATCCATGATCACGAACTGCAGCTCGGTCGCGCCATGATGCACGGCATGGGAAATCTGCGCGGCCTTGCAGAGATCCCGGGCGTTGCCATTATTGCGGGTGCCAACAATAAGGCGCGCGAAGGCGTCGTCTCACTGACGCTTGCAGGTATTGACTCCGCTGAACTGGTTGCCTTTCTCAATGCCCGCGGGATACGAACGCATGTACGCATGGACGACCACTATTGCGGGAATGTGCTGCGCCCCCTCAGCCTCACCTCCTGCGTGCGCGTGTCGTTCAATCACTACAACAGTGAACCGGAGGTCGCACTCTTCCTCACAGCCATGAATGAAGCGTCTGAGACTGCCTCCGGTCGCGCCAGTTGATAGAAGAGAAATAAACAATCTATCGTGGCCACAAGCCACGACCATTCATGACCTCACACCCGATCGATCTTGACATTTCTCGGATTTGCTCGCGAATTGGTCAAACTGGCGAGCAGTTTCGGCGTGCGTCTCAGCACGCCGATGCATTCGGGAAATAAAGGGAGATCGGTCTCATGTTACCGAGGGCTAAGCAATTCCACTTTCCATCTGGCGCTGCCTTTGCGCTCGGCTTGTTTGTGCCCTTGAGTTTGAGCCTGGCACTGGCTGAAGCCTCGCCAACAGGATCTGTAATGACCAAGGCCAGTGTCTGCCTTCCAACAAAGCTGCATTCATTCAGCCGCCTCGTGCTTTACGCCTCTCTTGAGGGTCACATGGACACCACTGAATTTCGGCGCTGGTTCAGCATGCCAAACTCCGATTACATCATGGTGAGCGACTGTGTTGCCCAACGTGTCGATCCCAGCTACATCCCGGAAGACAAGTTGCCCGCCAGCACAACCCTTGTTCCGGCGCGCAAGGGGAGTTGAACCGGCTTCGCTTTAAAACGCACCTCATGTCAGCTCGGCGTCATAAGCAGACATTCAGGACGGACATTCGATGCTCCGCCAGCCCTCAAACAGCAACCCCACCTTCCAAAACCCCTTCTTATGCGAATCTGAACGGTCTGGCGGTGGTTGCAGTCGACCGCGAACCTGTCTCAGGCTAGAATTCCCTCATGATAGCAGCTGTTGGAAAATACCGACAGCAGGCGCGCCGCCGCGGGCGAGGCGCCTTACTAGGGCGTGGGCTCATAAGCGCGTAGCCAAATGCGGATTGACGCCAGCTTGATGAAGGCAAGGTAGTTTGCCGCGAGCTTATCAAACCGGGTAGCGATCCGTCAGCATTGCTTGATCTTGTTGAAGAACCGTTCAACAAGGTTGCGCGACCGATAGAGGTATGGGCTGAAGCAGATGGGGTTTTTTCGATTGCGCTTGGGCGGGATGTTGGCCCATGCGCCTTGCTCGTTAACGAGTGCCCTGATCCAGTCGGCATCATAGCCACGGTCTGCAAGCACCATCGTCTTTGGAAGCAATCCGGCCAGAAGTACGGGGTAGAGCCTGTTAGCATGAGCCTCGCCGAGCGACAGGCCAAGGCGCGGCAGCAGACCATTAGT
>JANMPF010000524.1:0-5408 GCA_031369725.1 Rhodobiaceae bacterium
CGCAATCAGCATTGGCAATTTGTGCCACATCTTTTGCCGTCATTTTCCGGATGTATTGTGGGTCGTGAGCACCCTTGCGGGCCACGTCAAGAAACGGGCCCTCAATATGGATGCCAAGAACACCTGGAACTCCCGCATCACGTGCGGCTTTAACTGAGGCAATTGCCTGTGCCAGAATTTTGGGGGCATCCGTGATGACGGTTGGCAGCATGCCGGTTGTGCCAAATTTGCGATGTGACCCGGCGATTCGGCGTATGGTATCAAGGGTCGGATTGTCATTCAGCAACGCACCACCACCACCGTTTACCTGCACATCAATGAAGCCTGGTGCAAGAATTCCACCGTGCAGGTTGTGTTGCTCGACCGTTGCGGCGATTTTACCTTGCTGAACGACATCAATAATGCGGGCGCCATCGATAACAACTGCGAGCCCATCACGCATTGTTTCGCCATCGAATACCCGGGCGCCGTTGAGTGCGTAAGCCATCAAACAGTCTCCGTCACTTTTTTCAGCAACCGCGGCCTGTCAGGGTCGCGGCCCATTGCCTGGGCTGTGGCTTCAACAAAACGATAGGCCGTCTGGATCAATGAGACAGGATCAAGCAAGGCATTGCCGGTGCGCTCAAATGGCACGCCACCGGCTTCTGCCACCAAGACATTGGCCCTGGTTTGGCGCATTTTTGCCAACGCCTCGATCGATGACGCTCTTGACTTATCCTCGATCGAGTAAGCCAGCACGGGAAATCCATCGCCCAGCAATTCAAGCGGCCCGTGCATGACTTCGGCGATGGAATAGGCCTCGGCATGAATGGCACAGGTTTCCTTCAATTTAAGCGCTGTTTCAGCAGCGATCGGAAGTGTGGTGCCACGGCCCACGACGTAGAGCGACTCGGCATTTTTAGCCAAGGCGACAGCTTCGGGCCAATCAATCGCCATGGCTTTGGCCAAATGATCTGGCAAACCTGAAATTGCGCTCAACATTTCCCGGTCATTCAGCCAATGGGCAACAATGGAAGCCCCTGCCACCAATGAAACGATGAAGGATTTGGTGGCCGCAACACTGAGTTCAGGTCCGGCATGGAGCGGCAGGCAGATATCTGCCGCGTGGGCCGCGGGTGATTCTTCCACATTGACTACAGCAACGGTAAGTGCACCAGCGCGCCGTGCGGCGTCCTGCAGTGCCACAATATCCGGGCTCTTTCCCGATTGAGAAATGGTCAGACAGAAACCGTCACGGGCCTGCAGCTTTGCATCATAGACCGAGACCACCGAGGCCCCAATCGAGCTGCAGGGAATGCCAGTTAGAATTTCCGTCAAGTATTTGAAATAACCCGCTGCATTGTCTGAGCTACCACGCGCCGAGGTGATGATCACCGGAGGTTGCTTGGCGCGCAGCCTTGCGCCAATTTCACTCATTGTCCTTGAATTGCGATCAAGGAAACGTGCAACGGCCTCGGGCGCTTCAGCTGCCTCTCTTGCCATGTGGCTCATGATCTGCTTCCCGGCGCAATGGTGAGCTCAGCCACGAAATCATAGCTGTCGCCGCGGTAATGACAGCGCGTGTATTCCACAATGCGCCCGTCCGGCAAATAGGAAATGCGCTCGATAAAAAGTGCCGGACTGCCATTGGGCAAATCAAGCAGTTTTGCTTCGTGCGGCGAGAGGGCTGTGGCATGAAGTCGTTGGAGTGCCCGAACCGGGCGCACACCACGGATATCAAGGGCTGCATAAAGAGAACCGGTGACACTTTGCGGATTATCCAGAAATTTACTTGGAATGACTGCAAGCTCGATTGCCATGGGCTCGCCATTGGCGCGGCGCAATCGATGAAACCGCGACACGAACTCGCTTGGCGAAATGGAAAGTTTCAAGGCCTCCTCAGGCGTTGGAAGCCCGGTTGAACGATCGAGCCAGTCTGCGTCGGTCTTGAGGCCGCGAAGCTCCATGTCCTGGGTAAAGCTGGTCAGCCGCGAGAGCGGTTGTTCAATACGGCGCGCCGGTCCGTTCACATAGGTGCCTGAGCCACGCCGTTGCAAGAGGACGCCTTCAGCCACAAGTTCGGTGAAGGCGGTGCGCACTGTCACGCGTGATACATCCAACATGACAGCCACATCGCGCTCACTGGGGATTGAGTCACCAACTTTCAAATCGCCGGCAGAAACCGCCTCCTGCACCAATTTCTTCACGCGTGCATAAAGCGGAGCGCTGCTGCCTGGCTCGAAGCGGCTGGCGTTAAATATCGTCTCGGCCCGGCTCATGCCGATAACCCCAAAATGCCGCGGGCTTTGCGGGCCATCATGATCGCCCCGTCCATGGCATCGGCAATTGGTTCAACGAGGGCCCTCTTCACATCGGCGTCAAGGTAAGGCGGATAAACTCGCGACAAGCCACCCAGCAGACATATCTTGCCCGCGCCACGGGCGAGGAGTGCTCGCCCAAGACTCGAAATGGCCGCCGCACCTTCGATCACAATGGTCATGCCATGCACATCGCCTTTGGAAGCACACTCAAAAACCAGCGGTGCCATTTGCGCATAGTCCTTGGGCACGGCTTTTTCGGACCACCGCGACAAATCAAATCGTGTGTCACCCACTTGCGAGAGAACTTCCTCAATGAGTGGCGTTGGTTGCAACAATCCGTCGATGGCCAGGGCAGCACGCCGCACGGCGTGGTGGCCAAGCCATGCGCCCGAGCCATGATCACCAAGGGCAAAGCCCCAGCCGCCCACCATGTGACGCACACCGCTGATAACCGCAAAACCTATTGATCCCGTTCCAGCGATAACGATTCCACCATCACTACCACCGAATGCACCGACGCAGGCTGCGTAAGCATCGTTGTCGGCGGCAACAGAAGCAAAGGGAAGGTTTGCGGCGACGATTTTTTCCGCCGCCATCGACGTGACTAGTCCGGCAAGCCCGAGGCCCGCATGGAGCATTGTTGTTTTCAGATTTGCTTGTGCAGCGGCAGCCTCGGCAGTTGCGATGATGTTGGCAAGTGCGCCGTCAAAACTCTGATAGATGTTGGACGAGCCGCCCACCGCTTCACCAAGCATCACACCAGCCGCATTACGGATGCGGGCCCGGCAACGACTGCCGCCACCATCTATTCCAAGAAAGTACTGTTTTGCGTCACTCATATGGACATAATACCAAAACAATACCAAATTGAAAGGGATTTGTTAAGGAGTAGCGATAATTCAGCAATTTATTCAATAAAATCATAGTTAATAATTTCTTCTGGACAAGTGGTAGCTATTTGGTATTAATAGGCAATGGCAAGTACTGAGCAAAACTTAGCGGAATTCAAGACCATCGATACATGGCCGGATGACGATATTCTAACCGCCCTGATTGGTGGGCAGGAGCGGGCTATTGCCGCCGTGCGTGCAGCCATTCCGCAAATTTCCAGAGCAGCAGATGCGCTTGCCGCGCGCCTGAAACTTGGCGGGAAGCTGTTCTATTCAGGGGCTGGAACATCGATACGCATTGGCGTGCAGGATGGCTGTGAGCTACCGTCAACCTTTGGCATGGCAGGAAATAAAATCGGCTATTTCATTGCCGGTGGACAGGCTGCAATGTTTGATACGCTTGCTGATGCGGAGGATAATGCTGAAGAAGGCGCAAACGCGGCTTCAGCGCTTTCTCCGCTTGATACATTGGTCGCGGTGGCGGCTTCCGGCACAACGCCTTATACAGTTGCCGCAGCAAAACGCGCCAGGGAAATTGGCGCGACAGTCATCGCAGTCGTCAACAATCAAAACACGCCTCTCGGTGCCACCGCAGATTTTGAGATCCTCCTCAACTCAGGTGCGGAGGTGATTGCCGGCTCGACCCGCATGGGTGCAGGTACAGCGCAGAAAGCCGCCCTCAATCTTCTCTCAACCCTTACACACATCAAGCTAGGTGCTGTTCACGACGGCATGATGGTGAATGTGCAGGCCGATAACCTGAAACTCAAGAAACGGGCGCGGGGCATCGTTGCACTCATTGCAGGTGCCAAGGAAGATGCTGCCGCAGCGGCACTCGACATTGCCAAGGGCGAAGTGAAGCCCGCAATCCTGCTATGCGCAGGCGCTGCTTCAATTGACGTTGCCAGGCAAAAACTGTTTGAATCACACGGAAATTTGCGGCTAGCCCTAAAAAGCATGGCGGCAAAACGATAGAACCAACCAAAGTCCAACACAAGAAAAGGGAGACGACAATGTTAAAGACAGGATTAAAAACAATGCTGCTTGCTGCTGTCGCAATGACAGCATGTGCAAGTGTTGCCTCGGCAGGCAAGCTCACCATTGAAAGCTGGCGCAATGATGATGCAACCATCTGGAAAGAGAAAATCATTCCAGCATTCCAGGCCAAGCATCCTGATATCACAGTCGAGTTTAATCCTACTGCACCGAAAGAATATGACGCCGCACTGAGCGCCCGCCTGGAAGGCGGAACGGCCGGTGACATCATCACCTGTCGCCCTTTTGACAAGTCCCTGAAACTCTTCCAGCAGGGCAATTTGGCATCCCTCAACGACATTCCAAGCATGGCCAGTTTCTCCGATGTCGCCAAAAGCGCCTGGAGCACGGATGATGGCAAAACCACGTTCTGCATGCCTATGGGTTCGGTTATCCATGGCTTCATCTACAACAAGGACATCTTCGCCGAGTTGAAACTCACGGAGCCAAAGACCGAAGAGGAATTCCTGGCCACGCTTGAGGCAATCAAGAAAGACGGCAAGTATGTTCCGCTGGTTCTTGGCACCAATGACCAATGGGAAGCAGCCACCATGGGCTTTCAGAACATTGGGCCCAACTACTGGAAAGGCGAGGAAGGCCGCAAGAAGCTCATCGATGGCACGGCAAAGCTCACGGACCCAGAGTATGTGAACACTTTTGCTGCTCTGGCAAAGTGGGCACCTTATATGGGCGATGGTTACAAGGCGCAAACCTATCCAGACAGCCAGAACCTGTTCAGCCTGGGCAAGGGGGCCATCTATGCCGCTGGTTCGTGGGATATTTCCACCTTCCGTGGCCAGAACGTGCCGATGGGCGCATTCAAGCCACCAGTCCCGGCTGGTGCAACCGATTGCTATATTTCAGACCACACGGACATCGGCATCGGCATGAATGCCAAAACAGCCAATGCTGCAGATGCCAAGGTTTTTCTTGACTGGATTGGCTCTGACGAGTTTGCCAATATCTTCGCAAATGCGTTGCCAGGCTTCTTCCCGTTATCCAATGCCAAGGTAACCCTGTCTGATGATGTTGCGCAGACATTCGTTGGCTGGCGCGGCGAATGCAAGTCAACCATTCGCGATTCATATCAAATCCTGTCGCGCGGAACGCCAAATCTTGAAAACGAGATGTGGAATGTTTCTGCACAGGTTCTCAATGGCACCATGACGCCTGAAGCGGCGGG
>JANMPF010000182.1:0-2964 GCA_031369725.1 Rhodobiaceae bacterium
GCCTCGCCGCTCCGCGTGGCTGGCATGGCCGCTGCCGAAATTGACCGGCGCGTGAACCAGGCCGCTGATCTCTTGCGCCTGACGCCGATGTTGCAACGCAAACCATCAGAGCTTTCCGGCGGCCAGCAGCAACGCACGGCAATTGCCCGCGCCGTAGTGAAGGACAGCGACATTATTCTGCTCGATGAACCACTCGCCAACCTCGACTATAAATTGCGCGAGGAACTGCGTGATGAATTGCCGAAGTTGTTTGCCGGCCGTGATGCCATAGTGGTCTATGCCACGACCGAGCCAACGGAAGCCTTGCTGTTTGGCGGCACCACGGCCACCCTGCATGAAGGCCGCATCACGCAGTTTGGTCCCACCGCGAACGTTTACCGCAAGCCTTCCAACCTCATCTCGGCGCAAGTGTTTTCAGAGCCGCCCATGAACACTGCGAGAATTACCAAGCGCGGCAAGCACATCATCATTTTTGGAAAAACCATGTGGCCGGCCGGACGTGCCGAAAATACCCTGGCTGATGGCGATTATACGATTGGCATCAGGCCACATAACATTGCCACTGTAGGGCACGGCAAGGCAGTGGGCGAAATTGAAGGCCGCGTGCTGGTGACGGAACTTTCCGGCTCCGAAAGCATCGTCCATTGTGATGTGGGCGGCCAGACCTGGATTTCCCAATCCCATGGCATTCATCCCTACAACGTGGGTGAAACCGCCAGGCTCCATGTCGATATAGACCAGTCGCTGTATTTTGGCGCCAACCATGAGTTCATTGCATAATGGCCAAGATCACCCTGAAAAACCTGAAGCACAGCTACTTGCCATTTCCCGCCGAGGAGAGCCACTACTCGCTGAAGAAAATGTCGCTGGATTGGGCCGATGGCGGTGCCTACGCTTTGCTGGGTCCTTCAGGCTGCGGCAAGACGACATTGCTCAATCTCATCTCCGGGCTGCTGACGCCAACCGAAGGCAGCATATTGTTTGACGACAGGGATGTTTCGCATGCCACGCCCGAGCAACGCAACATTGCGCAGGTATTCCAGTTTCCGGTGATCTACGACACCATGACGGTTTACGATAATCTTGCGTTCCCTTTGCGCAATCGCGGTGTTGCCGAACCCGAAATAGACAAACGTGTGCATGAAATTGCCGGTATGCTCGATCTCGCCAAAACGTTGAAGAACCGTGCTTCCGGCCTCACCGCTGATGGCAAACAGAAAATTTCACTGGGTCGCGGACTGGTTCGTTCCGATGTCAATGTGATCATGTTTGACGAACCACTTACCGTGATTGACCCGCATTTGAAGTGGCAGCTCCGCTCCAAGCTCAAGGAACTGCACCAGCGCACCCGTCGCACCATGATCTATGTCACCCATGACCAGACTGAAGCCTTGACATTTGCTGACCAGGTTGTTGTGATGAAAGACGGGGAAATCGTGCAAACGGGAACCCCCATTGAATTGTTCGAGCGCCCCATGCACACTTTTGTGGGCCATTTCATTGGTTCGCCTGGCATGAATGTTTTGCCGTGTGAAGTAAAAGGCGGGCAAGCCTCGTTTGCCGGCCTGTCAGTGGCAACGGCAAATGCAAAGAACTACAAGGGCACCAACCAGAAGCTGGAACTTGGCGTGCGGCCCGAATTTGTAAGCTTTGCAAAAAAAGGCATTCCGGCTGATATCGTCAAAGTGGCAGACGCGGGCCGCTTCCGCATCGTTGAAGCCAAGGTGGCGGGAAACAGCATCAAGTTGCTGGTGCCGGAAGGCGAAAGCGTTCCAACCGGAAAAACCCATCTCAACTTTGATGCATCACACACCCAAGTCTATGAAAATGGCTGGATGGTAGGGGCAAGACCATGAGCAGCAAGACAGTTAACCAAAAGGCCTGGTTCCTCGTGGCACCCGTTTTCCTGCTGGTGGCGTTCAACGCGCTGGTACCGCTGATGACCGTGGTCAATTTCTCGGTGCAGGAAACCTTTGGTGACAACGTCTTCACCTGGGCAGGGGTGCAATGGTTCACCGATGTCTTGCATTCTGAGCGGTTTCATTCAGCCCTGCTGCGCCAAATCGGCTTTTCGGCCATCATTCTTGCCATTGAAATTCCTTTGGGGCTCGGCGTTGCCTTGACCATGCCGCGCAAAGGCATATGGGTATCCGTGTGTCTGGTGCTCATGTCGTTGCCGCTGCTCATTCCGTGGAACGTGGTAGGCTCCATGTGGAACATCATGGCGCTGCCGGATATTGGCTTGCTCGCCAGGGTGATCAACGGATTGGGCTTTGATTATAACTACACCCGCCAACCCGTTGCCGCGTGGTTCACCATTGTCCTGATGGATGTCTGGCATTGGACCTCGCTGGTGGCACTCCTGTGCTATGCTGGCCTGGTGTCCATTCCCGATGCCTATTACCAGGCTGCAAAGGTGGATGGCGCAAGGCCCTGGGCGGTTTTCCGCTACATCCAGCTACCCAAGCTCAAGCATGTTCTCACCATTGCCGTATTGCTGCGCTTCATGGACAGTTTCATGATTTACACCGAGGTTTCCGTGCTGACCGGCGGTGGTCCCGGCAACACGACGACCTTCCTGTCCATTGACCTTGTCAAGATTGCCCTTGGCCAATTTGACTTGGGGCCGGCAGCTGCCATGTCCATCATCTACTTCCTGATCATTCTCTTCCTGTCCTGGCTGTTCTACACGCTGATGATGAAAAACGAGGAGACATAGCCCATGAAAAAAATCACGCGCTTTGCCCCAGTTGCCTATGTATTCTTCCTGATGGTGCCGATTTATTGGCTGCTCAACATGTCGTTCAAGACGACAAACGAGATATTGGGTGGCTTTACCATCTATCCGCACCAGTTCACGCTCGCCAATTATGCCACAATCCTGACTGATCCGTCCTGGTACCTGGGCTATGTGAATTCCATCGAATATGTGGTGATCAACACCATTCTTTCGGTTTCTGTTGC
>JANMPF010000577.1:0-1527 GCA_031369725.1 Rhodobiaceae bacterium
CCGGCGCGCATCATTCACAAAGCGCCGCTGCCCGGCCGTTGCAGCCTGGCCACCAAATCCGGAATAATTGTAAAGTGTTGGCAGCATTGTGATCGCAATGCCAGCCTGTTCGGCCGCTGCGAGACAGCGAAGTGACATTTCCGCCGGCTCAGCATAGGCTGAACCATCCGGCTGGTGGTGCAGGTATTGAAATTCACCCACGCAGGAAAAACCCGACTTCAGCATTTCCATATAGGCCTGCGCCGCAACCGCCTCCAGATCATCGGGAGAAAGCTTCAGCGCAAAGCCATACATCACCTCGCGCCACGTCCAGAAACTGTCGGCACCCGGGCCTGCCCGCTCGGCCAAACCGACCATCAGGCGTTGATGTGCATGCGAATGGACATTGGCAACCGCGGGGATGGCAATGCCGTCAATCAGCTCGCCACCTCTGCCACCCGTCCCAACACTGGAAATCATGCCCATGTCATCAACAGCAATAACCACATTCTGCTGCCAACCAGCGGACGTGAGGGCCGAAGTGAAACGGAACTTGCTTTGTGCCATGGCTTCCCTTATACTGTATATACAACCTTATACAAGTAAGGAAATCTCGTGCAACTCACCAATCTTCGCATCGCCACGATGGTCGGCGGCTATGGCCTCATCGAGAACGGCAGTGTTGTCATCGAACATGGCATGATCACCTCCGTGGGCCACACCCGCCCAAACGGCGGCACCATTGATTGCGGTGGCAGGTTGCTCACCCCTGGCCTCATCGATTGTCATACCCACATTGTTTATGGTGGCAACCGGGCCAATGAATTTGAAATGCGCCTCAACGGTGCAGCCTACGCCGACATCGCCAAGGCCGGTGGTGGCATCATGTCGACAGTGCGTGCCACCCGTGCGGCAACCGAAGACCAGCTCTTGAATGCCTCATTGAAGCGACTCGATTCATTGCTTGCAGAGGGCGTGACCACCATTGAAATCAAATCAGGCTACGGGCTTGATGTTGAAACGGAGGTGAAAATGCTGAGGGTGGCCCGCAAGCTCGGAACGCTGCGGCCGGTCGACATAAAAACTACCTTTCTCGGTGCTCATGCATTTCCTCAAGAGTTTAAGGAAAACCATGAGGAGTATCTCAATATTGTTTGTAATCAAGCGCTTCCAAAGATTGTCTCGGAAGGCTTGGGCGACGCGGTTGACGCATTTTGTGAAGGCATTGCCTTTTCGGTTGCAGAAACTGAAGTGGTTTTTCAAGCCGCCAAATCTCACGGTCTGCCCATAAAACTCCACGCTGAGCAACTCTCAAACCTTGGCGGTGCAAAACTTGGCGCCCGCTACAATGCATTGTCAGTGGACCACTTTGTATATCTAGATGAGGATGGAGTCGAATCTATTGCTAAGTCCGGCACTGTGGCCGTGCTGCTTCCCGGCGCCTTCTACTATTTGCGCGAAAAACAATTGCCGCCAATTGCAGCCATTCGCCATCACAAGGTTCCCATTGCCATCGCCACGGATTTGAATCCCGGCTCGTCCCCCGTC
>JANMPF010000006.1:0-7509 GCA_031369725.1 Rhodobiaceae bacterium
AATCATGAAGGCGTTCATCGTCGACAAATACAAAAAGAAAGGCACTCTGCGCTTGGCCAACGTGCCAGAGCCGGAGTTGCGGGATGATGATGTGCTGGTTCGCGTTCATGCAACCGGTGTGAACCTTCTGGACTCCAAGATCAGGCGGTTCAAGGCGGGCGACGAAGTCTATGCACGGCCGCGCGATCATCGCGTCGGAACATTCGCGCAATTCATCGCCATAAATGAAGCCGATGTGGCGCTAAAACCGAAAAACATCAGCCTTGAAGAAGCCGCCTCCATCCCGCTGGTGGGGCTGACCGCCTGGCAGGCACTGGTAGAGGTGGGCAAGGTGAAACCCGGCCAGAAGGTCTTCATTCAAGCCGGCTCCGGCGGCGTGGGAACTTTTGCCATCCAACTCGCCAAGCATCTTGGCGCTACAGTTGCGACGACGACGAGCGCGCAGAATGCCGAGCTGGTGAAAAGTCTCGGCGCGGATGTGGTCATCGACTACAAGACGCAGGATTTTGAGAAGGTTTTATCGGGCTACGATCTTGTGCTGAACAGTCAAGATCCAAAGACGCTCGGGAAATCGCTGGGTGTGCTCAAGCCGGGCGGCCAGCCCATTTCTATTTCCGGCCCGCCCGATCCCGCTTTCGCCAGGCAACTCGGTCTGAACCTGTTCCTGAAACTGGTAATGCGCCTGCTGAGCCGCGGGGTCCGCAAAAAGGCCAAGGGCCTCGGCATCCGCTACTCATTCCTGTTCATGCGAGCACAGGGGCAACAGTTGGGTGAGATTACGGCCCTGATCGAATCCGGCGTGATCCGACCGGTCGTCGACAAGGTGTTCCCGTTTGAAAAGACCGGGGATGCGCTGGCCTATGTCGAGACTGGACGTGCAAAAGGCAAGGTCGTCGTCAAGGTACGTTAAAATGGCTCTCCGGGCATGCCTGTGCCGTTCCGCCCCAAATTTGCGTGGCGCGTCAATCAATGACCCACCAATTCCCTTCAACGGTCACGGTGGCGACGGCCGGGCTTTGCCCTAGGCGGCGATTTGAAACGCCGCGAGTTTCTGCCGGTAGCTCAAGGCTTCCGCAATATGCAGGCGCGCGATTTGTTCGCGTGCCTCGAGATCGGCCAGCGTTCGCGCCACCCGCAACACGCGGTGATAGCCGCGTGCCGAAAGGCCCATGGCCTCAGCCGCATCGCGCATCAGCTTCAGACCGGATTGATCGGGTTGTGCTATCTCTTCGAGCAGCGTTCCATCTGCTTGTGAGTTAAGGCGTAAATGCGCCATGCCCAGTTTGATAAAGCGCGCGCGTTGTATGACCCGTGCCGCCGCCACGCGAATGGCCACATCAGCACTTGCCTCCTTCGGTGCCGGCAAGGTGAGATCGGCAATGCGCACCGCTGGCAATTCAATTTGAATATCCATCCGGTCAAGCAGTGGACCGGAAATCCGCTGCTGGTAATCGCTGGCGCAGCGCGAACCTTTGCGGCACGTGTGGCCAGGCTCTCCGGCCATGCCGCACTTGCACGGATACATCGCGGCGATGAGTTGAAACTGTGCGGGGTAGGTGACGTGATAATTGGCCCGCGCCACAACAGTCTCACCCGTTTCCAATGGCTGGCGTAGTGACTCCAAAACCCGCGGTTGAAATTCGGGAAGCTCATCCAGAAACAGGACACCATGGTGTGCGAGAGCCATTTCACCGGGCTTGGCTTTCAGCCCGCCGCCCACCAGGGCAGGCATGGAAGCTGAGTGGTGGGGCGAACGAAAAGGCCGCCGTTGTGAAAGCCGGCCTTCCTTCAGTTCGCCGCCAAGCGAGGCAACCATGCTCACGTCCAGCATTTCGCGTGCGTCCATGGGTGGCAGGATTGAAGCCATGCGGCTTGCCAGCATGGATTTGCCAGCCCCCGGTGGTCCAACCATAAGCAAATGATGCCCGCCAGCCGCCGCCACTTCCAAAGCCCGCTTGCCGCTTTCCTGTCCTTTAATGTCACGCAGATCTGGCAACACGCTGGGTTCTGCTGCCAACGAAGCCTTGGGTGCTGAAAGCACCTGTGTGCCCTTCACATGATTGATGAGTTGAATGAGATTGCCGGGTGCCAGAATGTCAATGTCCTCGCCAGCCCAGGCAGCCTCAGCGCCCGAGCCTTGCGGGCAAATCAGGCCAAGTCCCCGCGTGTTGGCCGCAATCGCTGCGGGCAATGCCCCGGCCACCGCCATCAGCGAACCATCAAGCGCCAACTCGCCCATCACCACATAGCGGTCAAGAAAGTCCGGTGGCATCATGCCAAGGGCGGAAAGAATGGCAAGTGCAATTGGCAAATCAAAATGGCTGCCTTCCTTGGGGAGGTCAGCCGGCGACAAATTGATCACCAGCCGTTTGCCGGGAAGACCGAGCCCGATTGCATAAAGCGCCGCTCGCACCCGCTCACGGCTTTCAGCCACCGCCTTGTCGGGCAGGCCCACCACATTAAATAAAACAGCGCCTGAAATGAACTGCGCCTGCACATCAACGGCAACCGCCTCAATGCCCTGAAACGCCACCGTCGCCACCCGTGCTGTCATGTCTAATCCCCCGATAGAGCTTGGACGCTACAACGGTGCATTATCCGGCGCAAGAACATTTAGCGAACCTGTTCTTCCTTTGCGGCGGCCTCTTCTGCTTCAATTTGGACAAGCCTTGCCTCAAGGGCGCGGAGCTTAGGGTCACATCGGCTGAAGTATTTCTTTCTATGGGCATGGATAAGGTCAGCCATCGATTGCGCCCATTCGTCGTGGTTTGCGAATTGAGTATATTCCGTAAATAGGATAAAATGATGACAAGATGTGACAAATTGGAATTTTCATCAAAATATGATACGCTTTGCATTCACTGGAAAAATCGAATGACAAGTAATCTTTCGCGCATAACCACGAACCCGGATATCTGCGGCGGACGCCCCTGCATCCGCAACATGCGGATTCGCGTCTCTGATGTTCTTGATTTGCTGGCTGCCGGCGAGCCGCGTACTGCCATTCTTGCCGACTACCCTTATCTTGAAGACAAAGATATCACCGCAGCCCTGGAATATGCTTCCGCCGCATCTTCTCACCGCGTCATCGCAGCAGAATAACGATGCGTTTTCTTGTCGATGCCCAATTGCCACCGGCATTGGCAAGGCGGCTCACGGAATTTGGCCACACGGCAGAGCATGTATTCGATATTGGCATGCATGAGGCAAAAGACCGGATGATATGGAAAAAGGCACTTGAGATGGGTGCAGTAATCATCTCTAAGGACGAAGATTTCATGCAATTGGCACTTGCAAGTTCGGGCCCAGCAATCGTTTTGCTGCGGTTTGGCAACCTAAGCCGTGTTGCCTTGCTTGACCGCATTGGAGAAACCATTTCTCAAATTGTGAAAGCGATTGAAGCGGGTGAGCGAGTTGTTGAGGTCAGATAATAGGCAAAGCATCAAAAAGCAGATGTCACCAGCAATTCATCCCGGACGTCTGCTTCGCCGCGAAATGGAAGTGCGTAAACTCAGTGCCAACAGGCTGGCCATAAACCTAGGTGTGCCGTCGGGGCGGGTTACCGATATACTAAATGGCCGAAGATCAATCACGGCAGACACGGCTTTGCGGTTGGCACCGTACTTCGGCAACGCCGCCCAATTTTGGCTTGACCTGCAAAGCCAGTATGACATTGCAATTGTCGAGCGCGAGCATGGGGCTGAGATCAAGAAGCGGGTGCATCCGGCAGATGCAGCCTGAGGGAAGTGTGGCGGGAAGGTTTTCGGGCCCAGGAGCCCACCGCCTTTTCATCCCGCTAATCTTCCTGTATCAATCACCCGGGAAAAACCGTAACCGCTGGGAGTGGGCCATGACCGAGACACTGCTTTTTCTGCATTTTGTAGGCTTGATGCTGGGGGCTGCTGGCGGCTTTGCCAGTGCCATTATCATGCGGCGTGCACTCGTGCTGCCAGCAGAGGAGGCAAAAGTGTTGCGCGGGCTTGGACCGATCTTGGCCACGGTCTCAGGCATAGGCGTGGGCGTGCTCTGGGTCACCGGCCTCATTCTGGTGTGGAGCAAGTGGGGCGGTTTCGGCAACCTGCCACAGCTCTTTTGGGTGAAAGCCATATTCATCCTGTCGCTCACGGCAGTCACCATTCTCATCAACATGACCTATGCTGAAATCCGCAAAGGCAATGCGGGCGTGGCAGCAAGGCTTCCAAAACTCGGGCCGGTGGCTGGCCTTTCGGCCCTGCTCGCCGTGCTCTTTGCGGTGCTGGCCTTCCAGTAGCCGGCCCTTAAAGCAAACCCTTGGCCTGTGCCGCACCGAGTGGATAATCCGTCAACGGATTATTTTGTGAAAGCAGCATTCGCGCCGCATCGCAATCTCTCGCCATCTGGCTTTTCAATTCCTCAATGGAATGAAATCTTTGGTCGGGCCGGATGAGATCAACGAATTCAACGCTAAGCGTTTTCCCATAAAGATCACCGCTGAAATCCAGCAGGTGAACTTCCAGAAATGTGGCCAAGCTGTCAAACGTCGGGCGGTCACCGAAATAGCCCGCACCCATCCACGCCTTCTTTGCTCTCACATTTGCGTCGCGCACCCTGACTGCATAGATGCCGCGAAACGGTTCAACGCCGTTTTCGAGAATGATATTGGCTGTCGGAAAGCCGATGCTGCGCCCACGTTGGTCACCGTGCACCACCTCACCCATTGCGGTCCAGTAATAGCCAAGCTCCCTGGCCGCCGGGCCCATGTGCCCATGGCGCAGCGCTGAACGGATGGAGCTGGATGAGAAAGGCGAGTGGCTGTCACCTTCATCAGAAACCTGTTCAACAATCGTGACATCAAATCCCAACTTCACGCCCAGCTCCTTGAGAACGGTGGGATTGCCTTTGCGGCCCTTGCCGAAATGAAAATCATAACCCGTCACCACATGGGCAGCGGCCATGTGTTGGGTCAGGTATTTTTGAATGAAGGCTTGTGGCTCCAGATCCGACAGCGCCTTGTCAAAAGTGATGTTCAAGACAAATGACGCGCCAAGGGCTGCCGCCAGCCGCGCTTTCAAGGCAAGCGGAGTGAGCCGAAACACCGGTTCATCCGGCTTGAAAAAACTGCGGGGGTGCGGCTCAAAGGTGATGATGCCCCACGGCTTGGCCAAACGCTCGGCTTGCGCTTTCGCGACACCCAGCAATTCCTGGTGGCCACGATGCAGCCCGTCGAAATTTCCGATTGCCACGATCGCCTGGCGAAACTCTGCGGGGATAGGCTGGGCAGCGTCAAGAAGGCGCATGAATGTCTCTTTAGGCACGCGAAGGCACAAATACCGTCGCCTCACCCTCTAGCACAACTTTGCCGCCCACCTTACAGAAACAGGCAAGCCTCGCCCGGCGTTTTGTCATATCAAGGCTCACAACACGCGCCAGGGCGATCACCGTATCGCCAATGCGCACCGGTGCCAAAAACCGCAATGTCTGGGAAAGGTAGATGCAGCCATGCCCCGGCAGCTTGGTGCCAAGCACGGTCGAAATGAAACTGGCCGACAGCATGCCATGGGCAATGCGCGATTTGAAAAAGCTGTGAGCGGCGTAGTCCTCATCCATGTGAACCGGATTGAAGTCACCCGAAACCTCGGCAAAACTGTTGATATCGTCTTCCGATACGGTTTTCGCATGGCTTGCTTGCATGCCAACGCTCAGGTCTTCAATGAAATAGGATGACACGGGGGATATTCTCGTCTGTTGCACTTTGCAGTGCAGCATATTTTATGCGGCAATGCAATAAGGACCCCTAGTCCCATGCCAGGTGTCTCTGGGTCTTGATGATATGGGCCTTTGGAACAATGGCCTGAATGCGAGCCTGCGTTGCCACAAGGCCAGCCGTTGCATCGGTCACCCCATCGGCAATCAGCACCACATCGAGGCCAAAATCGGCAGCCCCCTTGATGTCCGTTTCCGGCCCGTCGCCAATGGCCAGCACATGCTTTTTTTGCAGGCTGCGTCCGGCAATTTCGGTGGCCTGCTGCATCGCCAATTCATAGATGGGAGCATAGGGCTTGCCCGCCATGAAGACATGCCCGCCCATGTCGGAATATTTTTCAGCCAAAGCTCCCGCGCAATATAAAAGCCGGTCACCCTTGCGCACGATCTTGTCAGGATTGGCACAAATCATCGGCAAGTCAAGTTTCCGCAATTCTGCCAGCATGTCTACATAGTCATCAGGTGTTTCAACCGTGTCATGCACAAGCCCGGTGCATAACACGGCATGCGCCTCGTTCATTTTGACGCGCCTCACGTCAAGCCCTTCAAAGATGGTGACTTCCCGCGGCGTGCCAATGTGAAAGACGCGGCCACCGCCATGATCAACCATCAGCGTGCGCGTCACATCACCAGAGGTTACCACCCGGTCGTAAGCATTCGAAGGCACGCCGATCTCGGTGAGTTGTGCCCGCACATCATGGGCAGGCCGCGGCGCGTTGGTGACAAGAATGACAATGCCACCATTTTTCCGGTGCGCGGAGAGCGCATGACACGCAACGTCAAAAGGTCGGATACCATTGTGCACCACGCCCCAAATATCGCTGAACCAAACCGGATATTGGGCCGACAGGCTCTTCATCAATTATGCGGCAGCGCTGAAGTCGTGCCGCGAGCCCAGTCCCGCGTTGAGTTTTACCCGGCGCGGCGGCGCAAAGAATGGCCCCGCCACCAGCCGCGCGATTTGTGCTGATGCTGCTGCCTGTTTGGAGGTGGCCACATCCGTCAACATGATCTGGAATTGCAGGCCCCGGGCAATTTGCACAAACTCGTGCCAGGTGGAGGCAACCCCAAAGCCTGAGTCAATTGAACTTGCATTGATGCCAATGAATTTCACCCCAAGCTGGCGGAGCGACGCAAGATCAAGTCCGCCAACCGCGGCGTCCATCAACGCCATGGTGGCACCCATGCGGGCAATTGTTGCAAGGCCGGAAATGCCCGTTTCATTCAGCCGTCCCAATGCCTCATGGGTAAGTTCAAACACAACGCCGCTGGCAATATCGCGCGCCCCCGTCAGGGCACTGGTCATCATCGTCAGTGATTTCTCGCTCATCAGCGTTGCCGCCCCGATGGGGATGAACATTTTCATGTCGGGGTTTTTCACCCGCAACCGCCGCAACAGGGGAATGGCCTGGCTGGTGACATGAACATCAAGGCCGGGTCGCAAACCGCCGCGGTCCGCATTCAAAATGAGTTTGTCATAACCGATTTCAACACCGGTGGCAGCGGTGATGTTGAACTGCGCCCGGTAATGCGCCGTTGCATTGGTTGAAAGGTCAATGATGGGTTGCAGCAGAATGTTCAACTGCTCCGTCAATGCAGGCTCAGCAGCGGCTTTGGGTTCAGGGTAAACGGAAGCGTTTGCAACAACCGTTTCGTAGCGCTGGCTGAGTTCCTGGTATTGTACGCGCGCTGCCGTGCGCGCATCCTGGATATCGGCTTCAAAGCGCTGCGCCCGGCGCTTCAGTTCAGCGATTTCCGTGTCAAACA
>JANMPF010000050.1:0-4962 GCA_031369725.1 Rhodobiaceae bacterium
CGCACCGAACGGGTTGAGCAAGGCGGTTGCCTGGGTGGCACTCAAATCCTCCGGGTCACCAGCACCTGCGGAAGCACGGCCCTTGAAGGTGGCAGTTGCAACATCGGCCAAGGCGGCGTTGCCAATTGAATTGTTGGTGAGAGCGACAAGGCCGGTGGTTTTGTCAACCACAATGGCCTGCGCCCAGGCGGACCCGTCGGGGCTTACCTTCACATGAAAATTGTCGTCACCTGTCAGGCCGAATTCGGCACGGCCCGAAAACCCGCTTTGAAACAGCAGCGAGGCAGTATCGCCCACCGCATTCTTGTTGATCTTGACGCGTTGGTCACTGCCGGCGTGGTTGAACAGAACGCTGGGTGAGGACACCGCCAATTTATTGGTGGCGTCTGCCGTGGTGTTGACGCCGAGCAAGTCCAGGTTTTGCAGGACACTGGCACTTTGCAGCATGCTGCGCCATGCCGTACCGTCGTAGAGGAGGAGCACGGATTCCGCTGCCACCCACAACCGCCAGCCGGCTTTGGGAATGGCAAAGCGCCAGCTTCCCGCTTCACGGTATGCAATCTGGTCGGAATGGGTAAGCCAAACACCGGTTGCCGAAGCTGCTATCAGGTAGCGGTCACCATCAACGGGTGAGACAGGTGGTGCCGCAAGGCTGCGCGAAATCACCGCAAGATGCAGCAGGGCATCAAGCTGCAACAGCGCCTCATTGTGAGTGACGTGCTTTTGCGCCTGGGAGGCTTCAAGCAGGGGCAATCCAATCAGGGGGGTATCAGACATTCAGGGTCCTCAAAAGTTTTGTGCCAAGGCCGTAACTTGCACCCCTCTGTGCGACACTTAGGGAAAGGGCTGCGGGAAGGGATCCGAAATCGGTTGCAATGTCAGCGGCGAGATAGCGAAATTCCGGTGTTGAAACGTCAACGCTGCGAACAACAGTGGCAGCGGACAGAATTTCCAGGTGATAGGATTCGGTGTCTTCGCCCAAAGGTATTTCGGCAAGTTCCCAGGCATCGTAATCGCGCCTTGCGCATCTCACCCAGCTCACCACTACATCGGCACCATCCTTCCGCCCGCGCAATTGACAAGGGCTGAGTGGGCGCAAGCCTTTTGATTGTCCCTGCGCCATCAACTCCAGATAGGAACTATGCCCCTGATCGAGTTGTGCAGGGCCGACGCGCCAGGTATTTTGCAAGGCTGCTTGCGAAAGCGAAAGCTGTGGCTGCACCACGGCCGGATTGAGCAGAACAAAATTACTCAAAGCGGCACGGGTTGCCAACATTTCGGCCGCAGAACCACCCTGCCCGCGCAGCAGGGTTTTTATGCGATAGGTATCGGCTGCCACAAGTTCGGCGGTTGCAAACTGGATGATTTCATAACCGGTGCCCGCATCACCGATAGCGGCAATGTTGGCACCATTTAAAACCTCAGTTTCGCTCAGCGAGGCAAGTGCGCCATATTTCAGTTTCACGTCAAAACTTGTGGCGCGGTCAAAGACAAACAGCGGACCTGCGGCCAACGGCGTGAGCAGGGTTCCCATTGTCGCTTGGGACTCAATCAGGCGATTGAATTCAAAACTGCTGGCACCGACGCGCTTGAGCAGCGCCAATCTTCCAGGCCAGGGTGTTGCCTGTGCTGCCATCCAGGGAGCTGCCGGATTGTCGCTTGTCGCGACGGCCAGATCCATCAGCAGGACATCGGGCCTGCCGAAAATTGCGGCACTGGCGGTTGAACCAGCGCGGGCCCGGCCAGGTGGCGGCTCGTAAACCGAGGCTTGGTAGCTGGTGGCCTTCACCTTGCGCGCCTGCCCATCATTGATGGTGGCAATACGCAGTTGCCGTCCAGCAATGGTGATCACATCACCGGGTTCAAGACCGATGTGCTGGGGCGGCAGGACAAAGCTGTTGCTCTCGCGGCCAGACCAGTTTTCCTGCAACAGGACATGGGCGCGTTGCTGGGCAATGGATTGCGACGTGGCGCAGGGGAGTTCCAGGATGATCTCGCGGGCACTGGCGCCCCGCTGTTTTCGCGCCTCAACCACAGCACTGCGATAATCCACGGCGCAATCGGCATAGAGAAGTTTCAGGCTGTTGGGCAGTTCGGTTTCCTGGGCGCGGTTAATGGCAAACAACGGATCTTGCGGATCAGCCTCCACGTAGTCATCAGCGGTGAGCGTCAATACGCTGGAGCACTTGCGGCGGCGGAATTTCAGAACACCCTCGCTCTCGACGGCATCAAGTGAGAAGGCCGCAATGATATTTTCCAGCGCGTCGCGGGCTGACATGGGCTTGTCGATGATGAAGCCATCTACCAGCGCTGCGACCTCGTACACGTCAACCGCAGGCAAGCCATATTCGGCACAGACCTGCAAAATCAATTGATCGAGGCCAACAGCGCCAATGCGCCCGTTCAGCCAGTGGCCGCGGGCATAATTTTCCCCGTCGGACCAAATATCGGTGCGCTGGGGAAAGGCAGGGTATGGCCGGGCATCCCAGGCCCAGACGAAAATGCGGGCGGCATCAACCATCGGCAATCCGTACACGGTGGATAGTGGGTTGTGGGCTCCAGCAGTGTTCCAATATTCGTCAATTGCGGTGAGAAACCTTGCCTGCAATACATCGTCGCGGTTGCCGGTCGAATAATACGGCAATCCGCTTTCTGACGATTTTGCATCATAGAAGGCGTTGGGCTGGTTGCTGCCCTTGTCAATGGCAGGACATCCCAGTTCGGTAAACCAGATGGGCTTTGATTGGGGAACCCAGGCCGTGGCAACTGCAGATTCAACGCCGGCAGGCCGATTGTAGTGGCGGTTGGCCCACCAGTTTTTCAAGTCCTTGTTGCGAAACACCCAATGCTTGCCATAGGCGGCGTCGCTGATTGCCGTTCGGGTTTGGGTATCGCGTGCGGCCTGGCTGGCGTAATACCAGTCAAAGCCTTCACCGGCAGCTATCCCGGCCTTCACATAGGCAACGTCATAGATCGAGGTATTGCCTGCCAGCCTGTCAAGATGGGCATTGCCGTCGCGCCAGTCGGTGAGCGGCATGTAGTTGTCAATGCCAATGGCATCGATGTTGCTGCTTGCCCACAGGGGATCGAGATGAAAGTAAACGTCATTGCTGCCGTCACCCGGGTGGTAACCGAAATATTCGCTCCAATCGGCCCCATAGGTAATTCTGGCGAGGGGCAGGATGGCCTTCACCTCGGCGGCAAGGGCAATTAACGCATCGACGAATGGAAAGGCGGAAGCTGATGAGCGAACGCCGGTGAGGCCGCGCAACTCGCTGCCAATCAGGAAGGCATCAACACCACCGGCACTGGCGCACAGCCTGGCATAGTGCAAAATCATGCGGCGGTAACTCCACTCGGCGGGACCGGCATAGTTCACCGTGGTTGCCGATGCGGTGAAGTTTGAAGATGCAGCCTGCCCTACAAAATTCTGGATTTGCGTTGCACAGGCGGCCGTCTTGTCCACGGTTCCCAAAACACCGGGAGCTGGCATGCAAGTCAACCGTCCGCGCCAGGGGAAGGCTGCCTGTGATGCCGCACCATAGGGATCGGGCATTACATTGCCTTGTGGAACATCCATCAACACGAAAGGGTAGAAAACTGTTTTCAGTCCGCGCGCCCGCAGATCCTGAATGGCATGAATGACTGACGCATCCGAAGGGGTGCCACCATAAGCTGGCTTGCCATCAAGTGTGCTCACCACATGTGCTGAACTGCGCGGAATGCCTGATACAACCCATGTGTCAGGCGAGGTTATTTTGCCCATGCTCTCAACACCCGGCAAAATCTGGCAGGTGCCGCAACGCAGGTCAGTGCCAAACCATGCGACCACGAGAGAGGCGGCGCGGAGATTGGCGCAAGTTGCCGTCACATCATCAACCGACACGGTCCAGTCGCTGCGCCCGGAAGAGACGTGGGCATTTTCAGTGGCAGTGACACCTGCACTTTCCTGGCGGGTGACAATCGCCGTGTCGTAGCCAAATTCAGTGCTGCCGGGAATAATGTTCACGGCACGGACATGCGATTGTGCACCACCGCCGGATGAAATTACTTCGAAGGAAAACTGTGGCAAGCGGTTGCCAAATTGCTCGAGGGCCAGGCGCTCAAACACGATATAGGCCAGCCCGCGATAGGCTGGCGCATTGGCTTCACCTTGCTTTGCGATAATCAGGCTATCGGGCAGCTGGTCCTGGCCACCGCTGTAAACCCGCGTGGTGAAACTTGCGAGGTCAATTTCCTTGCCATCGGCCCACACGCGGCCCACCCGGTCCACCACACCTTCACACAGGCCCACGGCGAAATTGGCAAAGTAGCTGTATTCAGTCGTTTGGGTTTTCTGTCCGCCCTTTGAGGATGATTTTTGCGTTGTGGTGGTTGCCACTTCTTCAAAATTTGTGGCCCAGATAATCTGGCCTGCAATGCGCATGCGGCCCCAAAGTCGCGGGATTGGGGCACCCTCTTCGGAAGCCATGACGCGCAATTCATTGATGCGTGGTCCCTGCACCCGTCTGGTGCCGGGACCGAACAGGCTTTGGTCAATGATGTTGCCGGCAATGGCACCTGCCGCACGGCCGATCACGCCACCAATGGGTCCTCCCAAAAAGGTTCCCAAGGCAGCGCCTGCGTATTGCAATACAATTGTTGCCATCAGGCATTAACTCCGGGAAAGCGAAAGGCGAAGGCGAGCCTTGCCCGCCACCATTTGCTGAGGGCCGCTTCACTCACGCACGCACCATCCTGGGCATGAATCATGGTGGTGGGCGACGTTGCAATGCCTGCATGTTTTGCCGGCAGGTAAGGCTTCCAACGAAACAGCAAAACATCGCCGGGTGCGAAATCCTTCACGGGAATTTCAATCAAATGGCGGCGGCCCGCGTCTGCCAAAAATTCCGCATCACCGGACTCGACCCAGTCGGGGGAGTAAGGAGGTGCTGCTTCGGGTTCTTGACCGTGGGTATCGCG
>JANMPF010000092.1:0-2481 GCA_031369725.1 Rhodobiaceae bacterium
GGCCCGCCTTATCGGCTGTGGCTGCCATGTCGTCGGCGCGCTTGAAATTCTCGGCCAACGGCTTTTCGCACAACACGGGCTTTTCTGCTGCCAGCAGCTTCATGGTGGTGGGGTAATGCACGCTATCGGGCGTTACGTTCATGGCGGCATCGAACTTGCCCCAGGCAATGGCATCATCCAATGTTCCAAAGGCATTTTGTATGCCATGGGTTTCGGCAAAAGCCTTGGCGCGGCCCAAATCAACATCGGCGGCACCGGTGATTTCAACGCGGGAGTCTTGGCGCAGCAAGATCACATGCTGGGTTGCCATGCCGCCAGTGCCGAGAATGAGGACGCGCAGTTTTGCCATTTAGCGGAAACCAACCTCACCATCCTCATGCAGGCGCGGGCCCTTCACTTCCAGAGGTACCGGTGCCTTGTCGTGGGGAACGTTGGGTGCGTCATTTACCGAGACCCAGGGCTTGGCCGGGTTGTAGGCCCAACGCGTGGCATTTTGGATGACCTGCAGAACTTGCTTGTTGTGATAGGTGGGATAGGCCTCGTGGCCGGGGCGGAAATAGAAAATCTTGCCGGACCCACGCTGATAGGTGAGGCCAGAGCGGAACACCTCACTACCTTCAAACCACGAAATGAAGACGGTTTCCAAGGGTTCTGGGACGGTGAACGGCTCGCCATACATTTCCTCGTGTTCGATTTCGATGTATTCGGGAAGACCTGCCGCTATGGGGTGATTGCGGTTGATCACCCAGACGCGTTCAACTTCGCCGGCTTCACGCCATTTCAACGAACAGGGTGTTCCCAACAGCTTGCGGAAGATTTTTGAGAAGTGGCCGGAATGGAGCACGATAAGCCCCATTCCCTGCCACACTCGCTGCTGCACCCGGTCGACGATTTCATCTTTCACATCACCATGGATCTTGTGGCCCCACCAGATCAAAACATCGGTGTTTTCGAGGCGTTCCCTGGTCAGGCCATGTTCGGGCATGTCCTGGGTTACCATCTCAAAGCTTATGTCTTTGGCGCCATCAAAGGCCTTGGAAATGGCACCATGAATGCCTTGCGGATAGAGCTTGGCCACAAGCGCATTGGTCTTTTCATGTTCGTTTTCGTTCCAGATTGTAACGCGGATTGTCATGGTCGTTGTCCTGACTACTGTGTGAGCCGCATGCTGTCATCACCGAAGCGGTGGACATGTTCTGCTATGGGCTTCAAGCTCAGTTTCTGTCCGGTCTTGAACTCGGTGCGGCCGGGTTGCCGCACTGTCAGCATTCCTGAAGGTGTGGTGACATAGAGGAAGCTGTCACTGCCAAGGATTTCTGTATAGTCCAGCGTACCCTCAATATCGGTTTTGGTTTTGGAGAATTCAAAATGCTCAGGCCGCACGCCAATGGACCTGGCCTTGAGTTTTTCGGCGGGAAGACCGGTGATGAAATTCATTTTGGGTGAGCCAATGAAGCCTGCCACGAAAACACTGTTGGGCTTTTCATAGAGCTCCATCGGGGTTCCCACCTGCATGACCTTGCCGGCCTGCAGCACCACAATTCGGTCTGCCATGGTCATCGCCTCCACCTGGTCGTGGGTTACATAAACCATGGTGGTGTTTGGCAGGTCGCGCTTCAGCTTGGCAATTTCCATGCGCATTTGCACACGCAGGGCCGCATCGAGGTTTGACAGTGGTTCATCGAAGAGGAACACTTTTGCACCACGCACAATGGCGCGACCGATGGCAACCCGCTGGCGCTGGCCACCCGACAAGGCCTTTGGCAGGCGGGTGAGGTAGGTGGTGAGCTGCAGCATTTCGCCAACGGCTTCCACCTTTTTCTTGATTTCCGCCCGGCTGAGACCCTGGTTTTCCAAGGCAAAACCGATGTTTTCAAACACGCTCATGTGGGGATAAAGAGCGTAGGACTGGAACACCATGGCGATGCCACGCTTTGAGGGTGGCACTTCGTTGACCACGGCTTTATCAATTTCCAGCGTGCCCGAACTTACTTGATCGAGACCGGAAATTGCCCGCAGCAGGGTTGATTTGCCGCAACCCGAAGGACCAACAAAGACAATGAACTCGCCAGACTTGATGTCGAGATTTATGTCTTTCAGGATGTGAACCGCCCCAAAGGACTTGTTGAGATTGGTAAGTCTGATATCAGCCATGATTAGCCTCCCTTGACCGAGCCAGCCAACAGGCCGCGCACGAAGTAGCGTTGCAGTGAGAAGAATACGGTGAGTGGAACGATGATTGTAACGAAGGCGGACGCGGTGAGAATTTCCCAGTTGCCGCCACGCGAACCCAGAAGTGCATTGAGCTTGCCGGTGAGCACGAGTTGGTCAGCGCTGCTACCCAAAAACACAATGGCCACGAGCAGGTCATTCCATACCCAGAGAAACTGGAAGATGGCGAAGGATGCAAGGGCCGGGAAACACAGGGGCAACACGATGCGGCGGAAAATCTTGAAATCATTGGCACCGTCAATCTGGGCC
>JANMPF010000097.1:0-5979 GCA_031369725.1 Rhodobiaceae bacterium
TTGTCACGCGGGCCTACGTGAACCGTATCATGCTTGAGGGCAAGCGCGCGGTTGGCGTTGAATACGAGGTGGGCGGCGACGTATTGGTGGCAAAGGCCCGGCGCGAGGTTGTGATTGCCGCATCGAGCATCAATTCGCCGAAGATTTTGCAACTTTCCGGCATTGGATCACCCGATGTGTTGAAGGCGGCCGGCATTCCGGTGCAGCATGCGCTGCCAGGCGTTGGCGAAAACCTGCATGATCACCTCGAAATTTATTTCCAGGTGGAAAGCAAGGAACCCATCACGCTGTATTCCAAACTCAACCTTTTTTCGAAGGGCCTGATCGGGTTGGAATGGCTGTTGTTGAAAACCGGATTGGGTTCAACCAACCACTTCGAGTCATGTGGCTTCATTCGGTCGAAAGCGGGCATTGAATATCCCGACATTGAATATCATTTCCTGCCTGCCGCCATGCGCTATGACGGGAAAGCGGCCTTTAATGCGCATGGTTTTCAAGCGCATGTGGGACCGATGCGCACAAAATCCCGCGGATATGTCCGTGTGCGGAGCAATGACAGCAAAATGCCACCCAAGATACTGTTCAACTACATGTCGCATCCTGATGATTGGGAAGAGTTCCGCGCCTGTGTCAGGCTGACGCGCGAATTGTTCCAGCAGCCGTCGATGCAGAGATATGCCGGCCGGGAAATCCAGCCCGGCAGCGCTATTGTAAGCGATGAGCAGATTGACGGTTTCATCCGCCAACACGCCGAAAGCGCTTTTCACCCCTGTGGCAGCTGCAAAATGGGGGCTGCCCACGATCCAATGGCGGTGGTTGACGAAACCTGCAAGGTGATTGGCATTGAGGGCCTGCGGGTGGCCGACAGTTCAATCATGCCGCAAGTTACCAATGGCAATTTGAATGCGCCCACCTTGATGATTGGCGAAAAGGCATCCGATCACATTTTGGGGCGTGAGCCATTGCCGCCATCCAATCTCGTGCCGTGGATCAACCCGTCTTGGGCAACGTCTCAGCGGTAGCCGAGCGCACACGGCCGCCCGCCTTGTTGAAATACCAGCCCTCAACACTGATCTGAACGTCGGGGCTGGCGTTGCCAGTCACACTGCGCTTGCCGTTGTCATCGAGATAGCCAACCGCACCATTCAGCCAGAACTGGAAATCGCCAACGGCATAACGGGCTGTGTTGTTGCGGAAATTATCCTGCACACTGTCGCGCACGCGGCCAAGGCGGCAGACGGTGATCACCAGGATGACGGGGTTGTTGCCCGACTGCTCCCAGATGAAGTCATTGGTGCGCAATTCCTTGAGATCGTCAGGCGAGAAATTGTAGCCCGCCTCGGCGTTCACCTCTTTCAGATTGCGGTAGGGATGGCTGTGGAAATCACCCAGCAAGGTGAGATGGGGCGACCAGCGCATCATGACTTCGTTCTTGAGCTTTGCCGCGTCCAGATTGGGTGTCACGCTGTGGTATTGCCGCTCGGCGGAAATGCTCACACTGGTGCGATCGAGATAGAATACCGTGGTGCCATTCTGCTGCTTGCGGTAGCCCCAGACATAGCCCAGGGTTTCAACCGCCGTGTTTTTCTGCTTGCGCAAATTGCCATAACAATAGGCCTCAATGGCGGCCAGCGTCATTGTTTCCAGCAGTTCAGGCGATACGCGGACTTTGTACTTCATCTTCTACTCAAACAGACCCATCCAAAAAGTTCAGTTCATAATTTCTTCCAAAAACATCTCGCGAAGCTTGCGGGTCAAGGGCCCCGGCTGGCCACCGCCCACCCGCCTTCCGTCGATCTCGACAATCGGCATGACGAAATTGGACGCGCTGGTGAGAAAGGCCTCGTCGGCGGCATAGGCTTCGTCTGCCGTAAATGAGCGTTCCTCAATTTCGACATGGTGCTCTGTGGCCAAACGGAAAAGCGCCCGCCTGGTGCAGCCTGCCAGAATATTGTTGGACAATCCCCTTGTCACAACTTTCCCATCCTTCACGATATAGGCATTTGATGACGTTCCCTCGGTCACCTTGCCGTCTTCAACCATCCAGGCCTCAAAAGCGCCGGCCTCGTAAGCTGCCTGTTTACCCAAAACCGGGGCCAACAGGTTAACCGTTTTAATGTCCCTGCGGGCCCAGCGAATATCCGGAATTGTAATGACACTCACACCCCTTGCCGCATCTGGATTATCAACCAATTTCTTGGCTTGTGTAAACGCAATCAAAGTAGGCTTAACGCCCTTGGGAAACTTGAAATCCCGGTCGGCCGAACCCCTGGTAACCTGCATGTAAATCCAGCCTTCGGCCAAATTGTTGCGTTTAACCATTTCAACATGCATCGCTTTGAGCTCTTCCCTGCTGCAAGGCCAGTCCATTTGGACCTCATGCAAAGAGCGTTCCAAACGTTCCATGTGGGGACCATAATCCACCAGTTTGCCGTTAACCACTGCGGTTACCTCATAGATGCCATCGGCAAACAGGAATCCACGGTCAAAAATTGATATTTTCCCTTGTTCTTCAGGTAGATAGCTGCCGTTAACATAAACAATGCGACTCATTTTGAACTCCATGACAGCAGGCCAGAATCGCCTGCGGAAATCCCTTGGGGGTTGTGAATGCCCTTAAAGCCCGCTTAAACCGTTGTCTAACGCTAATAACGCCAAGGACGTCATGAAGGGTACAATATCGGAAGGCTCGGTCAAGGCCATGCTGGAACGGGAAAAGTCACTTTTTATCCAGCGCAACCCAAAATCCAAGGAGCATTCCGATAATGCCGCAAGGAACTGGTTGCGGGGTGTGCCCATGCATTGGATGGTGGATTGGGGAACGCCATATCCCTTGTTTGTTGAAACGGCCAGTGGCGTTGATGTGATCGACGCGGACGGCAACACCTATATTGATTTCTGTCTCGGCGACACGGGAGCGATGTTTGGCCATTCGCCGTTACCCGTGGTTGAAACCCTGCAACGTGAAGGTGCAAATGGTTTTACCACCATGTTGCCATCAGCCAGTGCGGCGCGGGTTGGCAAGCTTCTGGAAGAGCGTTTCAAACTGCCAATGTGGCAGGTGACCACTTCAGCCTCGGACGCCAACCGCAGTGTGCTGCGCTGGTGCCGTGCCGTTACGGGGCGCAGGAAAATTCTGGTGTTCAACCATTGCTACCACGGTGCGGTGGATGAAACCTATGTGACCAGTGATGGTGGAACCCCCCATGCTGACCCTGCACTTATTGGGGAACCCCGCGATCTCACAGAGCTTACAAAAGTTGTTGAGTTCAATGATATTCCAGCCCTTGCAGCAGCCCTTGCCGACAGGGATGTGGCATGTGTACTGGCCGAACCCATCATGACCAATGTGGGCATGGTGCTGCCCGACGATGGATTCCTGGAAGCCTTGCGCAAACTCACAGCCGACACGGGCACATTGCTGATCATGGATGAAACCCACAGCATGTCGTCGGGGCCTTCCGGCCATTGCGGTGAAATTGGCTTGCTGCCTGATGGTCTGGTTGTGGGCAAGCCAATTGCGGGTGGCATTCCGGCGGCCGTCTATGGATTTTCTGAACCTGTAAGCTGGCGCATTCGCGACTATTTGAAAACCAGAACGCCTGGCCACTCGGGCATTGGCACCACGTTGGCGGGTTCGAAAATTCAACTCGCATTGATGGAAACCGTTCTCGAGACCTATTTCACGCGCGCCGCATTTGCGCCGCTCATTGCGTTGGCCAAGAAACTTGAAAAAGGTCTAAGCGACGTGATTACGAAATATTCAGCTCCCTGGCATGTGGTTCGTGCGGGTGCCCGCGTTGAATTCATGTGCTGCCCAAATCGCCCCCGCAATGGTGGCGAGGCGGCGAAGATGATCCACCAGCCGATTGACGAGGCAGTGCATCATCACCTTCTTAACCGCGGCATCATCATGACGCCGTTTCACAATATGCTGCTCATCTGCCCGGCAACAACCGCGGCACACGTCAACCGGATGGTCGAAGGACTTGACCACTGCTTGGCCGAATTGATGAGTTAATTCGGAGACCAAAAATGACACTCGTATTTCCACGGCGCGAAGCTGAGGCAGCGGCCTTTCTTGAGGCAAACCCGGATATCACCAGCATCCATCTGATCTGGACGGACATGTGCGGTGTGGCACGTGGCAAAATTTTGCGGCGAGATGAATTGGTGCCGGCCTGGAAGGATGGCCGCTTCATGCCGATTTCCGCCCTGGTGCTGGACGTGACGGGGCAGGATGTTCCCGACACCGGTCTTGTGTTCGATGAAGGTGACCGCGACATGCTGTTGTGGCCGGTCACCGGTTCGCTGGTGCGGATTCCGTGGTCGGACGAACCAACGGCACAATACCTGGCAACCGTGCATGACCTTGACGGCACGCCGCATTATGCCGATCCGCGCAACGCGCTTGAGGCAATCGTCAGAAGATTTCAGACGGAACTCAACATGACACCAGTGGGGGCGGTTGAGGTTGAATTCTTCCTGATGGACCGTGCGTCAGCACTGGCAGGTCAGCCTCGTGCGCCGCAATCATTGATCAACGAACACCGGTCGCAACATTACCAACCCTATTATTTGCAGGATCTTGCGGATTTCGCGCCGTTCTTCAAGGATCTCTATGCCTATTGCGAGGCGCAAGGCCTGCCCGCAAAAACGCTGATTTCAGAATATGCCCCGGGGCAAATGGAAATTGTGCTGCGGCACCGCCCTGACGTGTTGCAAGCCTGCGACGAGGGCATCATGCTCAAGCGCCTGATCAAGGCTACCGCGGAAAAGCATGGGATCATTGCAACTTTCATGGCCAAGCCATATGCACAATGGACAGGGTCGGGCATGCATATCCACGTGAGCCTCGGCGACGAGCAGGGTAAAAACCTGTTTGCCACAGATGATCCGATGAGCAATGAACTGATGCTGCATGCCATCGGCGGGCTTAAGGCCACGATGGCAGAGTCCATGCTGATCTTTGCACCCAACGCCAATTCCTACCGCCGCTTCCGGCGCAATTCCTATGCACCTGTATCGGCAAGCTGGGGCATTAACAACCGGACCGTATCGATCCGTGTTCCGGCAGGACCGGCGAATGCCTGCCATATCGAACACCGGCCGGCGGGGGCTGATGCCAATCCTTACCTGGTGATGGCAGCCATCATGGCTGGCATGCATTATGGCATTACCGAAAAGACCGACCCTGGCAATCCGGTGGTTGGCAACGGCTATGAAAAGCGCGCCAAATATATTCCCGGCAACTGGCATGACGCCATCGACGCTTTCTGGCGGGCCTCCATCATGAAGGAATATTTCGGCAAGCCTTTTGTGGATGCCTTCTGCACGGTGAAAGAGGCAGAAGCCGACCGCTTCTATGCCGAACCCACAGTGCGTGATTTTGAATGGTATTTGCGGGCGGTTTAGTCGCCGGGCCTGTCTTCGACAATCACTTCGATCTGGATTTCGCCGGCATTGAGGAAATCGAGAATCATGGAGAAACGGTCGCCTTTTTTGAGAGGCTGCTTGAGGCCGACAAGGCGCAAATGGCGGGCGGTGGGGCGCATGGGAACGGGCATTTTTGGTTCGAGCGCAATGGAGGCCAACGCCGGATCATCATAACGGTTGTTCTGGCGCAATTCGATGGTGGCGCAAATATCCGAACGCGCCGCCACCAGCTCATCGGGGTCATTTCCCTGATTGGCAAGGGGGAAGAAAACCTGTCCGTCATTTTGCTGGCTCGGCAGCGCCCAGGCGTGACCGATGGCGATGTTGCCAAGCTTGAAGGAGTGGGCAAGGGCTGCGGTTGGCGCAAGGAATGCGAGAAGAAAAGTCCGGCGTTTCATGTCTTCCTTGTAGTGGCTTGGCAGGTTTTCGGGAATGTGACAGTATTGCCCCATGGCACGCGTGACATTTACCACCAATTTGCGCAGGCATGTGGATTGTCCCATCGTTGAGGCCCCGGGCCAAACGGTGCGCGAGGTGCTGGAT
>JANMPF010000120.1:0-3577 GCA_031369725.1 Rhodobiaceae bacterium
AAACGGGCTCGGAACAGCATCACCCTTTTGCTCTTCAAGGGCGCTCCAGCAAATTGTGCGCCCGTCAAGCCGGGCGGGGGTGCCGGTTTTCAAACGGCCAAGCCTTAGGCCGCCAAGCCGCAATTGTTCTGAAATACCCTGCGCCGGTGGCTCACCAACACGGCCTGCCGGTATTTTCCTTTCGCCGATGTGAATGAGGCCGGCAAGGAAGGTGCCTGTGGTGAGCACCACGGCGGGGCTGCGAATGCTTTCGCCGGCTTCCGTGGTCACCCCAACCACGACGCCATTTTCGATGATGAAACCACACACTGCAGCTTCAACAACAGTCAGGTTTGCCTGGCTTGAAATTTCGGCCTGCATGGCTTGGCGATAAAGCTTGCGATCTGCCTGCGCCCGGGGGCCCCGGACCGCCGGCCCCTTTGAACGGTTGAGCAAGCGAAACTGTATGCCTGCCTTGTCGGCGACCCTGCCCATCAGGCCATCAAGTGCATCGATCTCGCGCACCAGATGGCCCTTGCCCAATCCGCCGATTGCCGGATTGCAGGACATCTCGCCGATGGTTGAATATTTATGCGTAACCAGGGCTGTGTCGGCACCAAGCCGTGCGGATGCTGCTGCAGCTTCAACGCCAGCATGGCCACCACCAATCACAATGACATCAAAGCTCTGGGACATGGCGCTTCTCTAGTCCAACACTTGCGACATCACAAGTTTCACGTGAAACAGTCTATTTGCCGATGCAAAATTCGCTGAATATCTTGCCGAGCAAATCCTCAACATCGACGCGCCCTGTGATGCGGGCCATACTGTAGCACGCGCCGCGCAGGCATTCCGCCGCAAGCTCGATGTGATCGACGTCATGCACCAGGGATTCGTTAAGGTACCGAATCGAATCCTCGACAGCGGATTTTTGCCGTGAGCGAACAACCACGGCCTGCTCCATGCCACCAAACCGTTCGATTACAAGTCGTTTAAGCTCCTGCAAGAACCGGTCAAGGCCTTCCCCGGTCTTTGCCGAAATGCCAAAGCCCGGGTTATTACGGGTAAGAATCGAATTATCACCAAGTAGGTCTAACTTGTTGAATACAAGGATGTCCGGTATGACTGGCGCGTCAACGTCCGCTGCGACATCAGGCGATGAAACCCACACAACAATATCAGCAGCGGCTATCTCGGATCGCGCGCGCTGCATCCCGATATTCTCAATCTCGTCACAACTTGCCAGCCGCAGGCCAGCTGTATCCGTCAACAGTATCGGAACCCCATCCAGCACAATTGAAACCTCGATAACGTCCCGGGTCGTACCAGGTCGCGATGAAACTATTGCGGCTTCGCGGGAGGCTACAAGATTAAGCAGCGATGACTTCCCAACATTTGGCGCACCGGCAAATACAACTTTAACACCCGACCTCAAAACACCCGCACGGTCGGACTGGGCAACGGCCCTACGCAAGACATCAATCAATTCTGTGATCCGAATTTTCACACCGCGCATGGCCGCCTCAGCCACACCTTCCTCGTCGACAAAATCAATGGCTGCCTCAAGATGGGCGGAAATGGCAATCAATTCATTGCGCCATGTTTCATAAATAGAACTGGCATGACCGAGCAGGTGGTTTACAGCCATACGCCGCTGCACTTCCGTGCGCGCATGAAGCAGATCGGCCAGGCCTTCCGCCTCGACCAAATCCATGCGATTATTGCTGAAGGCGCGACGGGTGAATTCACCGGCTTCTGCAAGCCTCACACCTTCATGATTTTCCAACGCCGCAAACAACGCATCAATGACGGCAATGCTTCCATGCACATGAAATTCAGCAACGTCCTCGCCGGTGACACTGTTGGGTCCGGGCATCCACAACACCAGGGCCTGATCGATAATTTCCTTTGAAACAGGATCCAGCAGCTGCCGCACACTGGCCGCGCGAGGCTTCGGTAGTGATCCGGCAATACCGGCAACAAGTTTTGAAACCTGGGAGCCAGACAGGCGAATAACTGCAATTCCGGCCATACCAGAACCACTCGAAACCGCGTAAATCGTGTCGGTATTATTCATTTCGGATTCGAATCGATACCATTTACGGCACCCCAAGCCTGAATATCAGGCCCTACGCATTCATTGAATCGAAGAAATCACTGTTGACCTTGGTTTGACGCAGTTTGTCCAACAGGAACTCAATGGCATCCACAGTTCCCATTGGGTTGAGGATACGGCGCAGCACATAGGTTTTCTTGAGTAGTTCCGGTTTGACCAAAAGCTCTTCCTTGCGCGTGCCCGAACGCAAAATATCTATCGCCGGGAATACCCGCTTGTCAGCAACCTTGCGATCCAGAATGATTTCCGAGTTGCCGGTTCCCATGAATTCTTCGAAAATGACTTCATCCATCCGGCTCCCCGTATCAATCAGCGCCGTAGCGATTATGGTAAGAGACCCACCTTCCTCGATATTGCGGGCGGCACCAAAGAAGCGCTTGGGCCGCTGCAAGGCATTGGCATCAACACCACCCGTCAAAACCTTGCCGGAAGACGGCACTACCGTGTTGTAGGCCCTGCCAAGACGCGTAATTGAATCGAGCAGGATGATGACATCACGCCCATGCTCAACCAGGCGCTTGGCCTTCTCGATCACCATTTCAGCCACCTGCACATGGCGTGTGGCCGGTTCATCGAAGGTGGAACTCACAACCTCGCCCTTAACCGAGCGCTGCATGTCGGTCACTTCCTCGGGGCGCTCGTCAATCAGCAACACGATAAGGAAACATTCAGGGTGGTTGGTCGAAATGGCATGCGCAATATTCTGCAACAGAACCGTTTTACCTGTGCGCGGAGGTGCTACAATCAATCCGCGCTGGCCCTTGCCCAATGGAGCAACAATATCAATCACCCGCGCCGAAAAGTCTTTCCGGGTTGGATCAGGAATTTCCATCTCCAGGCGTTCGTCGGGGTACAACGGCGTAAGATTGTCGAAATGCACCTTATGCCGCTTGTTTTCCGGGTCTTCAAAGTTAATCGTATTGACCTTCACCAGCGCAAAATACCGTTCGCCATCCTTGGGACTGCGAATTTGCCCTTCCACCGTGTCACCGGTGCGCAAAGAAAACTTCCTGATCTGGCTGGGGCTCACATAAATATCATCTGGCCCGGCAAGATAATTGGCATCCGCCGAGCGCAGGAAGCCAAAACCATCCTGCAGAACCTCAACAACACCCTCGCCGATAATTTCGATATCGCGTAATGCCAGGTTCTTGAGAATTGCAAACATCAGCTCCTGCTTGCGGAGCGTGCTCGCATTCTCCACTTCCAGCTCCTCGGCCAGTGTTACCAACTCAGCCGGGGCCTTTCGCTTAAGGTCCTTAAGCTTAATATCCTTCAATTCAGCGATATTTGTCATGTTTTAAAATCAGTACTTTTAAGTTGAAAACGAAACCGCGATGCAACACTGCAATTCGGGTAAATAAAGGTGGGAAGACCAGATCAGCTCGCAAGCTCAAGTCCTGAAGGCTCATATAACAAGTTTTTCAATCCGCACCAACACTTATTATTGGAACGGCTTAACCACTGCCAAAATGACAATTA
>JANMPF010000192.1:0-2313 GCA_031369725.1 Rhodobiaceae bacterium
CAGCGCCGAGCCTGGCAAAGCCCAATGCCGCGGCCGCGCCAATGCCAACGCTGGCGCCGGTTATCAGAACAACTTTGTTGCGAAAATCGTCAAGCATGATAGTGGCCCCATGTTAAATTTCGTTAAATTGTCAGCGGAGAGACGGCGGTCGGGCGTCCATCCACCGGCCTTTTTGCCTGGCCGATTCAACGGCTGCCTTGATTGCAGCGATGGAACGCAAACCATCGACCGCTTTTGGATAGTGATTGGCGAGAGGGTCAGGCACCCTGCCGTGTTTTTTCGCTGCAATCACTTCGGCAAGATCGGAATAGATATTTGCAAAGGCCAGGGGCATGCCCTCGGCGTGGCCGATGGTGACGCGGGAAGCACGGTCAGCTTCCGGCGAGAGGCCGGGGCCACCGCGCTCCAACGTAGTGGTTGGCTGGTTGAGCGGGGTCCAAAAGAGCTGGTTGGGCCATTCCTGCGCCCAGCGGAGCCCACCCTTTTCACCGAACACGCGAATGTTAAGGCCATGCATGCTGCCCACTGCCACTGAACTCGTCCATAACCGCACAACTGCGCCGCCATCCATGCGCAAGTTCACCATCGCATCGTCTTCAAGGGTGCGGCTGGCCAGGCAGGAGACGAAATCGGCCGAAAGTTCCCGGGCCTCCTGGCAAGCCACAAAACTTGCCATATGCAACGCATGAATGCCGCAATCGGCAAACTGGGCGGAGATGCCTGCCAAGGCAGGGTCGTAGCGCCAGCGCACGCGGGGGTTATCCGCATCGGCTTCATCAGCATGAAAACCATGGGCGAACTCCGCCTTGATCAGGCGAATTTTTCCAAGGTCGCCGCGCGCCACCATGGCGCGCATGTGGCGGACGAGCGCATAACCCGTGTAGCCATAGTTCACCGCACAAATCGCACCGGTCGTTTTGGCAATGCCGACAATGTCTTCTGCCTGCTCAACGGTGATCGTCATGGGCTTTTCGCACAGCACATTGATGCCGGCTTCGAGAAAGGCCTTGGTGATTTCGTAATGGGTCGAATTGGGGGTGGCCACGGTTACGAGGTCAATGCGGTCGGCGCGGGACTTTTCGCCAGCCAGCATTTGGCGCCAATCGCCATAGGCGCGGTCCGCCGGGATGCCAAGGCGCGTGGCATATTGCTTGCCTTTTTCAGGATCTGCATCCACTGCGCCGGCGGCCATGGTGTAAAGCCCATCCATGGCAGCGCCAATGCGGTGGGCCGGGCCAATTTGGCTGCCTTCGCCGCCGCCGATCATGCCCCAGTTGAGTTTCGTCATGCTGGCAACTTTTTCATGAATGCGTTGAACTCATCATCGGCAATTGCCACACAATGGCTGGCTTGCGGATAGGCCCCGCTTTTGACGTCAGCACCGAACTCCGTGAAGGCGGCAATGCGTTCCTTTTGCAGGCGGTCATATTCGGCGCGGAAGTTGCGGTAGACCTTGGCGTGGCGGGGTTGGTGGCCGCGGGTGTAACCCAACACGTCTTCGGCAAACAGATATTGGGCATCGCCCCCCGCACCTGCCCCCATCGACAGCATGATAAGTGCTGTGCGTTTGGAAATTTCAGCAGCAACCCGGTCTGGCACCACCTCAAGCTCGGCACCAATGGCACCTGCAGCTTCCAGCTGCTTTACATGATTGAAAACAGCGATGGCGCTTTGAGCGGTTTTTCCAACCGCCTTGAAGCCGCCGGTCCAGGTGGCCTTGGAGGGGATAAGTCCCACATGGCCAATAACCGGAATGCCTTCGGCGGCAAGCCTGGTGATGATTTCAACGCTGGCGGCGCAATAGACGGCATCGCCACCAACCATGAGGGCGGCGTGGGCGGCACGAATATAATCGTCATAGGTACACAAGGGGCCATAAAGGAGGCCCACCTGCACGAAACAATCACCTGCAGCGGCGCGCATTTCAGGGGTCCAGACGGGTGCGATAATCGAGAGAATATCAATTCCTGCCGCACTGGCTGCGGCGGCTTCGTCCACGGTATCGACATAAAGCATGGTGAGTTGGCGTTTGCCCTTGAGGGCCCTGAGATCGGCGACGGTCAAGCGCTTATTTTTCACGAATTTTCCTCCGGATGGCTGGCCCCCCGCGCGATAGCACAGGGTCTGCCCATTCAAAAGAGTGTCGGCCAAGATTGTTGCATATTATTGCATACCGGCATGCAGCATTCACGAAATTGGGTGGAAAGGCTATGAACAGGTATTCTCCAGAATTGAACCTCACATGATGAGCGCAAGTTTCCCGGCAACGGGAATATCGCTGAAGTCCACATACCAGCGCAACGAACGCTGTGG
>JANMPF010000183.1:0-7828 GCA_031369725.1 Rhodobiaceae bacterium
GGCCTCAAAATTGTCTGTGCCGGAAAAGGCAAGAACAATCCTCTCAAGTTTGATGCCGTGCCGAAGGAATATGAAGCCGAGGCCCGCACCCGCAACATGAATGCCCGCATGCTGGTTGAATTTGTCGATGGCTCAAAAACCATGATTGAAATGGTGGCCATTGCCAATTGCACCGGCCTGGTGCCGGATGTGCCAGGCATGCATGGCCCGGCTGCCACCCGCGAGGAATTGGCCGCAACCCTCATCCCAAAGTCCCATGGCGGCCTTTTGTCAAAGTCAGGCTGCGTGGATTATTCCGTCGGCAAGGGTGTGGCACCAGGCGTGTTCTGCATTGTCGAAACCGATCACCCGCGCGTGCTTGAACGCATGGTTGATTTGAAGGTGGGCAAAGGCCCGTTCTTTTCCATCATGCGGCCCTACCACTTGACCAGCCTCGAGGTGCCGCTCTCGGCCGCCAAGGCGGTTCTGCACCGGCGTGCCGACATGGTTCCCCTCGACCACCCCGTGGCCGAAGCCGTGACCGTGGCCAAGCGTGATCTCAAACCTGGCGAAATCTTGGGTAGAATCGGCGAAACCGAGTACCGCGCCTGGGCCATGACAGCTGCACAGGCAAGAGACGCCAACGCCGTTCCCTTAGGCCTTGCTGAACAGGCGCGCGTCATCAAGCCTGTCAAGGCTGGCGAATACCTGACCTATGACAACTGCATTCCCGATGACACGCTGATTGTTAACCAAATCCGCAAGCGGCTGGACCAGGCCGATGCTGGATTTCACGGCTAACCAGTATTGCCGGCCCTGCTCCAGAAATAGCCCAGCATGTCCAGGACCACGGTAACAAAAATGAAAATGCCGGCGGCAGACCGGATCTTTACGGGTTCAGCAGCCATTTATGTTCTTCAGCGTTGTGGAATTTCCACGTCCGAGTCGGTCCTGCCATGACATTGAGATAGTACAAATCATAGCCATGCACCGTGGCACATGGATGATAGCCGCGCGGCACCAATGTCACATCGCCATCTTCAAAGGCCATCGCCTCGTCAAGCTCGCGGTCATCCGTATAAACCCGCTGGAAGCCAAAGCCTTGTGAGGGGTTCAAGCGGTGATAATAGGTCTCTTCCAGCAGCGACTCGGCGGGCAGGTTATCTTCATCATGCTTGTGCGGCGGATAGGACGACGTATTGCCATTGGGGGTGATCACCTCCACCACCAGCAGGCTTTCCGCCTGCTCCCACTCCGGCAGGATATTGGTGACATGCCGCACATTGGAACCCTGGCCACGGACCTCCGTCACCAGCGTTTCAGGTGCAATGATGCGCGGCGACAGCTTGCCCTTGCCGGGTGCCGAGCATACCGCCAGCTCCAGGTCATCAATCGCCTCAACTGACCACACCAGTCCCGGCGGCACATAGACAGACCATGGCTTTCCTTCAAATGGCGAGGTGCGCAATCCGATGACGCCAAACTCTTCCTGGCCCACGCGCAAACTGCCGCGTCCGCTCACGAAGACCAGGCACGTCTCACGTTTGATGTCCGTGCCTGTCGCCAGTTCACCCGCCGCACGCTTCCACAGATCAAACCCCACGTAGCTCCAGCCCGCCGTTTTCGGCGTCACATGCTGCACGCGGCCACCGCCCGGGCGGGGTTTAACCAGAAGTTTTGACATTACTGCAAGCCAGCCTCTTTCAAGAATCGTTTCACATTATCACATCCCATCTTGGCGTAAATGGCAGGCGGCGCTTTTTCCGGGTCCTGCTCGGCTTCAACCACAACCCAGCCATTATAGCCCTTGAGCTCCTTGAACACCGAAACATAATCAATCGAGCCATCTCCCGGAACCGTATAAACACCGGCAAGCACGCTGTCCAAAAATGACCAGTTGTGTTTGTCAGCCTGTGCCTTCACTGCAAGCCTTACATCTTTGCAGTGCACGTGGCTAATGCGCTTTTTATAAACCCGCGCCAATCGTGCAGGATCATCCCCACCCCATTTCGCATGGCCCGTATCGAGAAGCAGGTTGACGGCCTCGCCCGTGCCTTGCATCAGGCGGTCGATTTCGGCACCCGTCTGAACCACCGTTCCCATGTGATGGTGATAGGCCAACTGAAAGCCATCCGCCTTCAACAGTTCGGCAAACTTCGTCAGCCGCAAATTGAATGTTGCCCACTCAGCGTCCGTCATCACGGGTCGGGTGGAAAGCGGCGCCGACCTGGTGCCGTGAATGGTCCTCGTGCATTCTGCTACAATGAAAACCTTGCTTCCCATGTCTCGCAACAATTTGCGGTGCGCGGCGGATTCCGCAAACTCTGTCTCCGCATCCCGCTCATTCAGGAAAATGGAATGCCAGCCACCCACCAACACCATGCCATGCGCGTCCAAAATGGGTTTCAGTTTTGTGGCGTTGCGCGGAAACTTGTTGCCAAGCTCCATGCCCTGAAAGCCTGCGGCATGCGCCTCGCTCAGGCATTGCTCCAGTGGAATCCAGCCGCCAATTTCCTGCATGTCATCATTGGACCAGCCAATAGGGTTCGCACCAATTCTAATCGTCATATATTCTCTCTCTTAATCACCAATGCTTTGTTTGGCACGTGCCTTCACATAATTCTTCCGTGCGGCGCGCACCTGTTTGCGGGTTGAAATTTCCGGTATGGCCACATCCCACCAGTTGCCGCCCGCATCCGTTGAAACCATGGGATCCGTGTCAATCACAATGACCGTGGTGCGCGTGTTGCCCTTGGCTTTCTTCAAGGCGGATTCAAGATCAGCCAGCGACGCCACTTTTTGGGATATGGCCCCCAGGCTTTTCGCATGGCCTGCAAAGTCAATATCTGGCGACACCGCATGCGCTGTGTTGTAGTCAAACAGATTGTTGAACCGCTCGCCACCGCTGGCATGTTGCAGGCGGTTGATGCAGCCGTAGCCACGATTGTCGAGCAGCACGATGGTGAGTTTCAATCCCAGCATGACCGATGTGGCTATCTCGGAATTCATCATGAGATAGGAGCCATCGCCAATCATCACCAAGACTTCCCTGTCGGGCTGCGCCATTTTCATGCCAAGCCCGCCGGCAATTTCATACCCCATGCAGGAAAAACCATATTCCATGTGGTAGGATGAGGGGTAACTCGCCTGCCAAAGCTTGTGCAATTCACCCGGAAGCCCGCCCGCCGCACACAACACCGAAATATCCCGCCCCAACGCGCGTTGCACGGCACCAATCACCTGCGCGTCCGATGGCCGCTCGGCATTGCTGGCATTGGTATATTTCGCCGCAAGCTTCGTCCACGCCGCCAGCCCGGATTTGGCAGATTTGGTCCACGCCGCAGGCGCTGTCCACTTGCCCAAATTGATTGACAGCTCGCCAAGTCCAACCCGCGCATCGGCAACCAGCGGCATGGCGCGGTGCTTGGTGGCATCAAAAACCTGCGTGTTCAATCCAATGATGGTTTTCTTGGCGTTTCTGAACAGCGTCCACGACCCCGTGGTAAAATCCTGCAACCGCGTTCCCACCGCCAACACAACATCGGCTGCCTCACAAACTGTGTTTGAGGCCGCCGTTCCCGTCACACCCACACCACCCATGTTCAACCCATGGTTAAATGGCAGCGAGGATTTTCCGCTTTGGGTTTCCACCACGGGAATGCCATGCGCCTCGGCAAAACTTGCAAGGGCGGCCGTTGCTTCTGAAAATAACACACCCCCACCGGCAATGATCACCGGTTTCTTGGCAGCCTTCAACACCCGAACGGCTTCTGCCAGCTCATCCTCATCCGGCCGCACCCGGCGTGTGCCCCAGGTCTTTTCCGCAAAAAAACTTTCCGGATAATCATAGGCTTCCGTTTGCGTGTCCTGGCACATGGCAAGGGTGACAGGCCCGCAATCGGCAGGATCTGTCAATACCACCATGGCGCGGTTAAGTGCTGGAATAAGCTGTTCGGGCCGGGAAATCCGGTCAAAATAACGCGACACTGGCTTGAAGCAGTCATTCACCGTCACCGTGCCATCACCAAAATCTTCAACCTGCTGCAAAACCGGGTCGGGCAGGCGATTGGCAAACACATCACCGGGCAACAGTAAAACCGGTTCGCGATTGACATGTGCCACCGCGGCAGCCGTCACCATATTCAACGCGCCAGGACCTATGGATGAGGTAACCGCCATCATGCGGCGGCGCCGCATTGCCTTGGCAAATGCAATGGCAGCATGCGCCATTGCCTGCTCATTATGGGCGCGAAACGTCGGCAATTCTTTGCGCACCCCATACAGCGCCTCGCCAATACCTGCGACGTTGCCATGCCCGAATATGGCCCACACACCGGCAAAAATCGGCAGCTTCTTGCCATCGATCACCGTCATCTGGCGCGCCAGAAACTTCACCAGAGCTTGTGCGGTCGTCAGGCGAATGGTTTTTGCCATGGGTTGGTTCCTCTTGAAGTCCGCAAGCCCTCAGGCGTGAGACCTGTTCCAAACATCTATCAGTTTGCCAAAGCGCGTAGCCATCTGCAACGTCGCTTCTGCATCATCAATCCTGTTGCCCAGCCAGCTTTCGGCAACACTGCTGAAAATCGTGCGGCCAACCGCAAAACCCTTGATGGCCCCGTGCCCCGCCGTAAGTGCAAATGCACTTGCCAGCTCGTCTTCCGGCGCATCAAGTCCAAGCAGCACAATGCCCCTGCAATAGGGGTCGTTGGCATGAATTGACTTCTCAATATTGCTCCACGCCCTTGACGTAAGTTGCGGCTCAAGCTTCCACCAGTCAGGCTTGATGCCAAGCGCGTAAAGCTCCTCAATGGCGCGCGACACCGTATCATCGTTGAGCGGGCCATTCTTGCCGGCAATAATTTCCACCAGCAATTCACGCCCCACCTTGCGCGCCGCCTCATAGAGGGTGCGGAATTTTTGTGCCTGTTCGGTTTTAAGTTCGACAGGGTCATCAGGATGATAGAAGGCAAGGCACTTGATCGTGTGGTTCACCGGCCAGTCAACCAGCCGCGCACCCACATCCTGCGTAAACTCAAATCTTAAGGGCCGTGAACCCGGTTGCTCCAGTGGTCTTCCCACCCAAAGCCCAAGCTTTGCCGCGTCATACATGGCGTCCCGGCCATAGGTGTCATCCAGCAGGGTTCCAAAGCCGGGTGCACCCTTGGAGACCTGCCCAATGGCCGCAATGGCCAGGCGCTTGAAATCGCTGATCCGCTCGTAGGGCGCTCCAGCCTTGTCGGCAATTGCTTCCAGTTGCATGCGGTGATCAATGGCAAGTGCCAATAGTTTTGCTGGTTGGGCGCGCCGGGTCGTCGCCCAATGCACATGATTGATGTCTTCGTCCTTGCGCAGCGCCTTGTAGGGGCTGCCATGCTTCAGGAAATACTGCAGCTCCTCCCAGGTTGGAATTTCAGGCGAGCACAAAAGCCGCGATACCGCAAATGCCCCGCAGGCATTGGCATAGGTCGCACACATCTCAAGTGGCTCATCACGCAGCCAGCCACGCAGGAAACCGGAGAAAAACGCATCTCCCGCCCCCAGCACATTATAAACTTCAATGGGAAAACCCTTGCCCACAATGCCCTGTTCCAGATCGGAAGGAATGGCCCCTTGGTAAACGATGCAGCCCATGGGCCCGCGCTTCAGGACAATCGTTGCCGAAGAAAGCGACCTGATCGTTTTCAGCGCGGTCAAAGTGTCCTCACTGCCAGCGGCAATGTGAACCTCTTCCTCCGTGCCGACGATCAGGTCACAGTCTGGGAGAACGGTCTTGATATGGTGGGATACCTTGTCAGACTTGATATAGCGTTGCTCGCCAGCCCCATGGCCGGCGAGGCCCCAAAGATTGGGGCGGTAGTCGATATCAAAACAAATCCTGGCACCATTTGCCTTGGCAATCCTCATCGCCTTGCGTTGCGCTGCATCATTCAAGGGTCTGGCAAAATGCGTGCCAGTGACCAGAAGGGCCTTTGCCGACTTCACAAAATTTTCGTCAATGTCGTTTTCGCACAGCGCGCTGTCTGCGCAATTGTCGCGGTAAAAAATCAACGGAAAGGTTTTGTCATTCTCAACCGAAAGCAAAACCAGTGACGTAAGCCGCGTGGGGTCAGTTGTGATGCCAGCGGTGGCAACCCCTTCACGCGCCATCTGCTCGCGGATGTAGCGCCCCATCTGCTCGTCGCCAACCCGCGTAATAACGCCGGATTTCAAGCCAAGTCGCGCCGTGCCGATGGCAATGTTTGAGGGGCAGCCACCCACAGATTTGGCAAACGACGTTACATCCTCGAGCCGCGAACCGATTTGCTGGCCATAGAGGTCAACCGAGCTCCGCCCAACCGTAATGACATCGAGTTCGGCCTTTTTGCCGCTTCCTGACGCCATTTTTGTCTCCCTCATGCTATTGACCGCTTGACAAGACGAAACAACAATTCCAAAATGATGTCAAGTTGGAATGTTTATTCCGTTTCTAATTGAGGTCAAAACACGTAAGAAAAAGTCATGCTCGGGATGGCCGAAAGTCCATATTATTCATGCTAACATGTTAGTATGAATAATCGAAGCGCCGGTTTTACGCGAAATCAGCGCATTTCGACACTCCAAAGTCATGCTTTTTGGTGCACTTTTTGATCAATTTTCGATGCTTTTTGATGCCGTTTTTAACGATTTTGGAGACTGAAATGATAAGATTTGGCATACTCGGCGCAGGCCGGATTGGCAAAGTTCACGCCGCGACTATCGCTGCTTCAAAGAATGCGAAAGTGGAGTTTATTGCCGACGCAATGCCAAAGGCAGCCAGCGATTTGGCAGCCGCAGTGGGTGCAAAAGTTTCAACAGTTGAAGAAATCATTGCCTCAAAAAATGTCGATGCAATCCTCATTGCCACACCAACTGCAACCCACGCCGACCTCATTGAGGCAGGCTCGAACGCCGGCAAGGCCATCCTTTGCGAAAAACCCGTGTCATTGTCCGTGGACAGAATACTTGCCTGCCTCAAAGTTGTTGAAAGGAACAAATCGAACCTCATGATCGGCTTCAACCGCCGCTTTGACCCCAACTTCGCAAACCTCAGCGCCCGCATTCGCAAGGGCGATATCGGCGATGTTGAACTCGCAACCATTATCAGCCGCGATCCCGCCCCGCCGCCGGTTGAATATGTAAAGGGCTCGGGCGGACTTTTTCGCGACATGATGATTCACGATTTCGACATGGCCCGTTTCTTGGTCGGCGAAGAATTCGTTGTCGTGCACGCCCTGGGTTCAGCACTGGTTGACAAAGCTATTGGTGAAGCAGGTGACGTTGATACGGCATCCGTCCAAATGCAAACCGCGAGCGGAAAAATTGCCGTCATCACCAACTCGCGCCGCGCCACCTATGGCTATGATCAGCGCATGGAGGTGCACGGCTCGAAAGGCATGCTGCGGGCCGGCAATGTTCACAACACGACAGTTGAACTTGCCAATGGCGATGGCTTCAAGGGCGACCCGGTTCTGAACTTCTTCACCGAACGTTACGGTGCGGCCTATGCCAATGAAGTGAACAGCTTCATCGATGGCATCGCCAAAGGTGTGTCCGCCAAGCCGAATGGCCATGATGGCTTGCAGGCCCAGAAACTTGCTGATGCTGCAACGCAATCATGGAGCACTGGCAAGCCAGTGAAGGTGTCGTAATGAATATGGATTCACTCTCAAAACTTTCGATGGATGGAAAAATCGCGGTGGTCACGGGTTCAACCCAGGGCCTCGGCGAGGCGATCGCCCATCTGTTCGCCGACCGTGGCTGCAAGGGAATTGCCATCACCGGCCGCAATGAAAAGAACGGTGCACGGGTAAAGTCCGACTTGGAAAAAAAG
>JANMPF010000250.1:0-4354 GCA_031369725.1 Rhodobiaceae bacterium
AGTACTTCCTCAATTCGTATGCAGCAGCCATCTTGGATGCAATAGAATTTCCCTTTGCACCAAGATGATCCATAATTTCAAAAAACTCTCTGAAACTCTTGGTGAGCTACCTCCGCCTTTTTGACAAGAACATAGTTCACAGCAGCCCACGCAATTGCAAGCACAGCCAAAACAGAACCAAGAATTGTCGCCCAAACAGCTACTGCTTCTACCATATGTAATTCTCCTGCTTTAAAAATCGACACAGGTAGACCACATCTGTCATCCCGGCGAAAGCCGGGACCCAGGAAAAGTGGCAGTGAGTTTAAAATAATGCACCTTAGCGGTGGTTCTGGGTCCCGGCTTTCGCCGGGATGACAAACAGAATGGATTGAAGAGGACTTAGAACAATTCCTGCAATTTTTTACGCATTACAGTTGGATCAACGTCAACGCCGGTCCAGTATTTGACGCCGATGACGCCCTGGTTCACCAGCATGCCGAGGCCGTCGATCACGCGGCAGCCGCGAAGTTCAGCATCGTGAATAAGCCGTGTGCGGGGCGGGTTGGGAATGACATTGGCCACCACAAGACTATTGCGAAAGCTTTCCACATCAACATCGAGCCGGGCGTCAATGTTGGGGAAAAGGCCAATTGAGGTGGCGTTCACGAGAATGTCCGCGTCATTTGGAACCGCATAGGTCGTGTTCCAGACGGTAAGTTCGGCTTTCACTTTAGTCTTGGCATTCAAGAGGTCCACGAGGGTTTGCCCACGTTTGGCATCGCGGTTTATAACAATGATGCGTTTGGCGCCGGCAAGGGCGAGTTCAACGCCAATGGCGCGGGCGGCACCGCCTGCGCCAAACATGACAATGGTTTTTCCCTGTGGATCAATTGCTTCTTGCAATGATTGAAGAAAACCCTTGCCATCGGTATTTTCGCCGATAAATTTTCCATCCCGCAACACAGCACAATTTACCGCACCCATGACGGCGGCCGATTCACCCAAGCCGTCGAGATGCTGGATCACGGCCACCTTGTGCGGGATCGAACAGTTGAAACCAATCCAGCCCATGGCGCGCGCACCTTTCACGGCATGCCCGAGTTTTTCGGGTGGCACCTCGCAGTTGATGTAGCGGATGTCGAGGCCGTGGTGACGGAAGGCTGCTTCGATCATGGCAACCGTCGGATTTTCCGCGGCACCTTGTGAAAATGAACCGGTGAACCGGCTCAGGAAATTATGCGCCATGTGGTTAGCTTTCAGCTGTTCTTCAAATAGGTTTCCATTGAGTCGTCAAGTTCATCTGTCCATGGTGTGTGGTGCCTGGGCGACATGGTGCCGGTCATCAGCGAGCGGTAACCCTTGTTGCGGTAACCCATGATGTCGGCTGCCTTGTCGTGTTCCCATTCCATGAATGTGCGGTTGACGCCTTCCACATCGAATGAAGGATAGTCAGTGGCGGAAATGAGCTCCTTGACATAGTCACCCTGGAACCAGATCATCTGTTCAGCATTCTCAAGTTTCTCCTCGCGCTTGCGCCAGGCCTTGGAGTTTTTCTTCATGGCATCCAGCTTTGGCAATTTGATGCGGCCGAGGACCACATCACGGGCGAACCAGGCCTGCGCATCGAACATGTTGAAGGTGTAGAACTGGTCCTGCATGCCGATATACATGAGTTTTGGATTGTTCTCCCACACCACGCCTTTGTAAAGGTCGAGCGGCCACAGGCGGTTGGCGGTTTTCAGGCGCAGGTCCTCCGGCAGAAACGGGAAATGGTGCTGGTAGCCCGTGCACAGAATGATGGCATCAATTTCCTTGGTTGAACCATCCTTGAAATGGGCGGTTTTGCCGACAAGTTTTTGCAGCAACGGGCGCTCTTCAAAATTGGAAGGCCAGGTGAAGCCCATGGGCTTGGTGCGATAGGTGGCGGTCACCGAGCGCGCACCATATTTCCAGCATTGGGAGCCAATGTCTTCAGCGGAATAGCTGCGGCCGACAACCAGCACGTCCTTGCCCTTGAATTCCAGAGCGTCGCGAAAGTCATGGGCGTGCATGACACGGCCATTGAAGGTGTTGATGCCTTCGAAGTATGGGACGCTGGGCGTGGAGAAATGGCCGGAGGCGCAGATCACATTGTCAAATTCCTCCGTGTACATCCTGTCTTTCACGCGATCATGGACGGTCACCAGGAATTTCTTTTGCTTTTTGCTCCATTCAACCATGCGCACTGGCGTTGAGAAACGCACCCATTTGCGCACCTTGGCCTTTTCGACACGGCCCTTGATGTAATCCCACAAAACGGCGCGGGGCGGATAGGAGGCGATGGGCTTGCCGAAATGCTCCTCAAACGAATAGTCAGCAAATTCAAGGCATTCCTTGGGGCCGTTGGACCAGAGGTAACGGTACATGGAACCGTGTACGGGCTCTCCATGTTCATCCAGCCCGGTGCGCCAGGTGTAGTTCCACAAGCCGCCCCAATTATCCTGCTTTTCAAAGCAGACGATTTCCGGGATCTTGGTTTTCTTTTTGGCAGCGGACTGGAAGGCGCGCAAAACCGCAAGGCCTGATGGTCCGGCACCGATAACTGCAACACGTATCATGGAAGTTCCTCTTTTTATCAATCTGGAAAAATACCGGGGCTGGTAGGAAGCCCATCATCAAATTTGGAAAGCCAGTCAATGGTGGTTTGGCGGTAACGGGTGAGGCCCTTGTAATCCACAAGTTCGGGCGGCAGCGAGCGTAGCACGCGGGGCAGCCTACGGGCCCATTTCGGCACGGTCACGACTTCTTCCATCTTGATGAGGTAGCAGCGGATCACGAAAAGTATGGCGTTTGACCGGGGCAGACGCCACAGGCTTTGCAGTTCACAGCGCAGGTGGACCTTGGAGCCCACGTTTTCCGGCGTTACGGTGGTGCGGTCGGGGCCCCATTTCGGATAATTTTCGGGACTTGTATCGAGGCGGGGGTTGATGGTCATGGTCCAGTTCAGGCGGCGCACGGGCTTTCCCTGCTGCAGGTTGAGCAGGAATTTCAAGGCGCGTTCAAACACGCCGATCTGGTGGGCAAGGGGTACCGGCCCGTGCCATTCCATGAAGTTCATGCCAATGTCGAAATCGAGCGACCAGTCGGCCTGGGTTGTCACCATGCCGGCATCCATCCACAGGTTATTGTCACGCTGGTCGACGATGCAGAAATCGCCCTGGGATTGCCGCGTGACATATTCCATCGGCTCATAGGGCAGCGTTGAGGCATCACCGAACACGAATTTCTGGTCAATGTCCATCGGCCGGTTGATCCAATGCCAGTTGTCGCCATCGCGGGTGAGCGAGAAATGCTCGGGATACCCTGCGGCCTGCTGCTCCATGATGAGTTCCAGTGTGTCCCATTGGGCGGTCATCATGTGGGGGAGGGCCTGGCAGCGCAAGGGATCCTCCTTCAAGACCAATGCGCGGTCGTGCATTTCGGAGACATAATGCTCATCCACATCGATCAAACTGTCGAAGGCAGTGCCCGGTGCGCCCCGCACATGGGGTTCCATGTTGACGGAATACATGTAGCTGTCTTCGTTGAAGGGAAAGGGGTAGCGCCTGATGGTTTCAGGGCTGTTCGCAAAGGTGAAATCATCGCGAAAGGTTTCTTTTCTGAAAGTGATGTTCATGTCGCGCCTCCTAGAGGTCCAGGGTGATTTCAGAACCATTCAACCGCGACACACAGATCATGATCTTGCGTCCTGAATTCTTGTCTTCCGGTTCGAGGTAATGGTCATTATGTTCAAGTGTGCCGGTGCAGGAGAGAACGCCGGTTTCGCACTGGCCGCAAGCCCCGCCGCGGCAGAGGAAGGGGGCATCGATGCCAGCGGCTTCGACGGCCTCAAGGATGCTTTGGTGGGTTCCAACAGTAATGGTTTTGCCAGATTTTTTGAGTACCGCGCGGAATGATTTTCCAGGGGGTGGGGCGAGGAAACGTTCAGAATGCAGGTTCTGTTCGGGCCAGCCCTGCCGCCTCGCCTTTGCCAAAACCCCATCGATCATGCCGGCGGGTCCGCAGACATACAGGTGCGTGCCAAGGGGTTGGCTTGCCAAAATGCTGTCGACGGGGATAAACAACTTCTCGTCATCCACATAGATTTTCACACGGTGCGTACCGTAGCGTTGGGTGAGTTCTTTCCAGTAGGCGCCGTGAATTCGATTGCGCACGGCATAGTGCAGTTCAAACGAGCGATCTTCGCGCAGCATCTGGTCCATCATGGCGATGAATGGCGTTATGCCGATGCCACCCGCCATGAAAATATGCTTACGCCCGCGCGCATCAAAGGGGAAAAGATTGATGGGTTGCGAGACGACGAGCGTGTCCCCCACCTGCAATTTTTCATGCA
>JANMPF010000257.1:0-7130 GCA_031369725.1 Rhodobiaceae bacterium
GTTCACCGCGTCAGAGCAATTCGACAAGGTGTTCAAGGAAGGCATGTCGTTGGTTGAAGAGACCGCCAATTACCTTGATGGCCCAGGCCGGGTCGATGCCCGCGTGCTTGACCGCCATGGCGCCATTGCCTATGCCACCGAAAGCATGCGGCTCACCACCCGCCTCATGCAGCTTGCATCTTGGCTGCTGTTGCAGCGTGCCATCGGTGCCGGCGAGCTAAGCGTTGAAGACGCCCGCAAGGAAAACCACCGCATCAGCCTTGCCGATATCGGCCGTGGCCATGATCTCGCCGGTTCAGACAACTTGCCTGATGCACTGAAGGCCCTCGTTGAACGGTCCATCATGTTGCACCAGCGCATTCAGAAGCTGGACAGCATGATCACCGCACAGGCAACATCCACACAAACAGTTGCAAGTCCGGTTAGTGATCAAATCGACAAGCTTGCGATCCTGCTGAAGGTTGCGCGCGGCTAATCCACCAGGCTTGATTTTCTGGCTGTTTCGGGCATAGGCCTGTGACATGCGCATTTTTTGCTTTGCATTTTTCCTGTCAATAGTGTTCCCAACCCAGCTCTGGGCTGCCGACCGCAGCATCTATGCGGCCGATGTGTGCAAGCTGCTGGATGAAAATGCCACGCGCAATAACTTGCCCGTTAATTTTCTCACCCGGCTAATATGGCGTGAAAGCATTTTCGATGATCATGCCGTAAGCTTCGCAGGTGCCGAAGGCATTGCCCAGTTCATGCCGGGCACCGCAAGGCTGCGCGGCCTCAAAAATTCTTTCGATTATCGCCAGGCGCTGCCCGCTGCCGCCGACTATCTGGCGTTTCTCAAACAGAAGTTCGGCAACTTGGGGCTTGCCGCAGCTGCCTATAATTACGGCGAAGATGGCACCGCCAGATGGCTGGGTGGCAACCATGGCCTGCCTGATGAAACCCAGGATTATGTCCTGGAAATCACCGGGCATGATGCATCCGAATGGAAAGATCCAAAAACAACCCTCGATATTCCAGCGATTGGCGATGCAATCAGCTTCACCGAGAACTGTTCCAAACTGGTTCTCAGGCAATTGCTGCCGCCATCTGGCACGATCGCCCGTGCCCCGCGCAAACCCTGGGGCGTGGTCATAGCTGGCGGCTTCTCGCAAAGCCGCACTCTGGCAAGCTTTGCACGGGTCAAAAGGCAATACGCCAAACTCTTGTCCGATGAGTTGCCCATGATCGTGCGCAAACGCAATTTGAGCCGTGGTCGCAAAATGCTGGTGAGCATAATGATTGGCAGGAATAGCTGGAAGGAAGCCGAAAGCCTGTGTGTGAAATTATCCGCCCAGGGTGGTGCCTGCATTGTGGCTAAAAACTGAAAAAGCCCGGCGTTTCCGCCAGGCTTTCAAAAATTGTCAAATTCTTATTTGTTGAGAAAGCCGAACTTTTGCTTGAAGCGCGAAACGCGTCCGCCGCGATCAAGAATTGTCGTGGTGCCACCGGTCCAGGCTGGATGCGACTTGGGGTCAATGTCCAAAGACAATGTATCGCCGTCCTTGCCATAGGTCGAACGGGTCACAAATTTGCTGCCGTCTGTCATCACCACGTTAAGCACGTGATAATCAGGGTGAATGCCGTCTTTCATCGCATTTTCTTTCAAGTAGGGCGCGGAAACGCCGCGCGTTGCCACTATTGTCAAGTTTCAAGCGCGCTCTATACAGGAAGCCCAAATGAGAGGCAAGTAGGCCAAAATGGCAAGAAAACCAGAGACCGACACCCGCCCGCGCGGAGGCTCCAAAAGCCTGAAGCCCCTGGCGCGCCTTACGCCATTTCTCAATCTTTACCGCCGTCAAATTGTCATGGCACTGATTGCCCTCATCTTTGCGTCCGTAACTACCCTCATTGTCCCAATTGCCGTGCGCCGCATCATCGACCACGGTTTTTCAACGTCTGACGCAACCCTCGTTAACCAGTATTTCGCGGTGATGGTTCTCGTGGTTCTGCTGCTTGCGGTAAGTTCCGCGGTGCGCTTCTATTACGTGATGTGGTTGGGCGAGCGCATAGTGGCAGATGTGCGCAACACGCTTTTTGAGCATCTGCTGAAATTGAGCCCAAGCTTCTATGAAGTTCAGAAAACCGGCGAGGTCGTTTCACGTTTAACCGCCGATACCACCCAGATTAAATCCGCATTTTCATCTACGGCATCAATTGCGCTCCGCAACGCCGTGATGCTGGTGGGGGCCATTGCGCTGATGATTTATACCAGCCCGAAGCTTTCAGGCCTTGCAGGCCTTGCCATTCCACTCATTGTTTTGCCACTGGTAACTTATGGGCGAAGGGTGCGCGAACTGTCGCGCCTTGCGCAAGACAAGCTTGCCGCCTCGGCCGCCTTCGCCCAGGAACGCCTGACTGCCATCACCACTGTGCAATCCAATGTGCAGGAAGCCTATAGCAACGCTGAATTTTCCAGCGCCACGCGGTTTGCCTTTGCCGCGGCGGCAGCGAGAGCCTTCGCCCGCTCCCTGCTGACTGCTGCAATCATTTTTGTGTCCTTGGGCTCCATCGTTGGCCTTTTGTGGTTTGGCGCCCGCGAGGTGATGACGGGAAATCTGTCTGCTGGAACCTTAAGTCAATTCGTGATCTACGCCATTCTCGCAGCAAGCTCGTTGGGCCAACTCTCCGAAGTGTGGGGCGAAATTCAATTGGCAGCAGGTGCAGCCGAACGCATTTCGGAATTGCTCGACGAGGTTCCGCAAATTTCCGCACCAGGTATCCCCGCAATATTTCCAGCCCGCCTCAAAGGTGAAATCAAATTCCGTGACGTAACATTCCGCTATCCCACACGCTTGAATACCCCTGCCTTAAGCAACGTCAGCTTTATCGCAAGGCCCGGTGAGGTCACTGCCATCGTCGGACCCTCAGGTGCGGGCAAGACAACACTGTTTGCACTCATTCAACGCTTCTACGACCCCACCACGGGACACATTCTCATCAATGGCATAGATGTCAAAACGGCCGATCCCCTCGATTTGCGCAAACACATCGCAGTGGTGCCGCAGGACACCATCATTTTCTCCGGCAGCGTTCTCGACAACATTCGCTTCGGTACACCGGATGCATCGCGTGAAGCGGCAATACAGGCAGCAATTGCCGCGCGCGTGGATGAATTTGCCAAAAAACTTCCCCTGGGCTTTGACACTGAGGTCGGCGAACGTGGAGTAACCCTGTCAGGCGGCCAGCGCCAGCGCATTGCCATAGCGCGCGCCATCTTGCGCGACGCGCCCATCCTGTTGCTCGATGAAGCCACCAGTTCACTGGATGCCGAAAGTGAATCCCTCATTCAGGAAGCCTTGGAAAAACTCACGGCCAATCGAACGACGCTGGTTGTTGCCCATCGTCTGGCCACCGTGCGCAATGCCGACCGCATTCTGGTGTTTGATGGCGGCATGCTTGTGGCCCATGGAACCCACAGCCAGCTCGTCAAGAAAAACCCGCTCTACGCCAAACTGGCCAAGCTCCAGTTCAGCGCTCCGTCAACTTGAGTTCAATGCGGCGGTTCTGGGATTTTGCATCTTCCGATGAACCAGGATCAAGCGGTTGGAACTCGCCAAAGCCTGCGGCCACAAGATGCTGGGGTGCCACACCTTGCGCGATCAGATACTTCACGACCGCAATGGCCCGTGCTGCCGAGAGCTCCCAGTTCGATTTGAACAGAACGGAGTTTATGGCATCGCTGTCAGTATGGCCATCAACCCGCAAAACCCATGCGATGTCGGTTGGAATTTCTGTTTCAAGTTGCTTCAGCGCATCGGCAAGCTTCAACATTTCCTCTTGCCCAAGGCCACTCAGATTTGCATCACCCTTGGCAAACAGAACTTCCGATTGAAACACAAAGCGGTCGCCAACCACCAGAATGTCTGAGCGCTGCGAGAGAATCTGCCGCAAGCGCCCGAAGAACTCCGAACGGTAGCGCGACAGTTCCTGCACCCGTTGTGCCAGCGCTGAATTCAAACGCTTGCCCAAGTCCGCGATCTGCGCTTCCGATGATTTATTGCGGGTTTCCGCATCCGTCAAAAGCCCGCTCAACTGCGCAAGCTGTCGGCGCATGGCGGCAATCTGCTGGTTGAGAAGTTCAACCTGTGACAGGGCCTCGGACGTCAGGTTTTTCTCCTTGTCAAGTGAGCTTTGCAAACCACTGATGGTTTGATTGGCGGTAGAACCTTGCGAATTCTCGGCCGCCAAATTGGCGATAAGCCCGGCGTTCTTGAGTTTTTCTGCCGCCAAATCATCGCCAAGCGCCACAAGATTTGCATCCGCCACACCCTTGGCGGACTTTTCCAGGGCGAGGAGCTGCGTCAGTTCAGCGATCTGCGAGCGCAACTGTCCAAGCGCCGAATCCTGCCCCGAAATCTGCCGTGCCAGCAAAAACTGCGCCGTCATGAAAATCGAAAGCAGGAAGGTGATGACCAGCAATAGTTGCGCCATGGCATCCACAAAACCGGGCCAATAGGGCGCGTCTTCCTGGCGTTTGCGGCGTGAAAGTGAACCGGCCATTTGGCTTACTTGGTCCGCTTGTCGATCGGACCCGTAGCCCGAATAAGCAAGCGCTGAATTTCATTTTGCTGCACCTGCTGGGTTTGCGCCCAGGTGCGCACCATCTTCTGCTCCTCGCGCATTTGCTGCACCAGGCTTGCAACGGCATCGGCAAGTTGCTCAATGGATTCATCGGAACTGCCATTGCCGTCCGCATGGGATTTTCCATTTTCCAGCTGCTGGCCCAGCTTATCAATGCCGCGCTGCAGCCCTTGCAGGTCAAAGCGCAGATAATTGTTGGTTCCGGTTTGCCCGCCTTCGCCCACCTGAATATCCGTGATGGTTGAAAGCCAGTCTTCCAGATTGTGATAGAACCTGTTCTGCGCCTGCGAGGCTTTCAAGTCCAGGAATCCAAGAATAAGCGAGCCCGCAAGACCAAACAGCGATGACGAAAACGAAAGCCCCATGCCCGCCAAGGGTTTCTGCAGGCCGGATTTCAGTTCCTCAAACATGGAACTTGATTGACCGGCAGTCACATCCAGATTCTTGATCGCATCGCCAACCGAGGTCACCGTTTGCAACAGGCCCCAGAACGTTCCCAACAAACCCAGGAAAATCAGCAGCGCAACGAGATAGCGCAAAAGATCACGCGACTCATCAAGCCGTGAGGCCAGTGAATCCAGCAACGAGCGCATCGTGTTGGTGGAAAGAACCGTTAGCCCCTGCCGGTCACCCAGAAGGGTCGCCATCGGCGCCAGCAAAACCGGCGTGGCCAAGTTCTCTTCACTGCTTTGCCCAACGCGAAAGCCGTTGACCCAGTTTATTTCCGGAAACAGCCGCCACACCATGCGGTAGGCATATAGAACGCCGACGAGCAATGTGCCGATGATTAGTCCGTTCAGCCCCACATTGGCATAGAACGCGTTCCTGATATTGGGGAAGAGAATGGCTGCCAAAATGCCAACGACAAGGGTGAAAACCACCATGTGAACGAGATAAACCCGCGGGTGTTCAAGGGCTGCCGTTTCACCTGTATCTGCCATTGGTTCCTCTGGTATCCGCTGTTGCCCCTAGAATCTCAGCAAATCTAGACGATTGCGTGGCAATGAGCGAGAGGAGAGATAAGACTGCCAATCCTCCGCCCACATGCGGATGGTGGGATCGGTTTCGCGGCAAGGCCTGACTTCTATCGTGCCATACTGGGCACCCTGGAGTGTGCTGCATCAATATCCTTGGTTTCGATGACATTTTGACATGGGCGGGAAATTTATTTTGCCAGGTGTGAAAATATAACTCCTATAGTACGTTTTTATTCCTTGACAAGGTTTGGCTCGTCGACTATCTATTGTCAGTCCATTCCGAGAGGGGTTCTGATCATGACAGTGATCTCGAGCGGAATGGATGTGGCACCGACAAGTTTGGGGCGTAACGTTCCCCCAGCTAATCGGTGCCACCGGCGAAAAACCTTCGCCCCGCTGTTTGACATTGTAAAGAATACCACCACGGAAGGGAACCTCCCCTTTTTACCGGTGGCGGGGGATTGAGAAGAATATTACGAGCATGAAAACATTAGAGTTGAATATCCCATAATTTCTTTAGCCGTCATCCCGACGAAAGTCGGGACCCAGGGCAGCGTGACGTGCATTAAACCGCACTGTATTGCGCATTGAAAACTGGGTCCCGACTTTCGTCGGGATGACATATAGTGTTCAGAACGAGAGTGGGTAACAATCCTCAATTTGGCTTGACACTCCAATCTGAGAGTCTCTTGCGTCTAGTACGAATGTTGTGTCAGAAATTCAGAAATTGAATTAACGGTCACTGCAACCAAGAACGGACAGAAGTCAAAAAAGTTAGAGCACCATGAGCGATATCAAACCCATTCGGTCAAAAAAAGATCATGAAAAAGCGATGAAGGAGGTTGAAGGCATTTGGGGTGCAAAGAACGGAACGCCAAAGGGCGACCGTCTTGATGTACTCGCTACGCTGATAGATGCTTGGGAGGCTGCAAATTATTCCATGGACCCGCCAGATCCAATTGAAGCCATTAAATTTCGCATGGAGCAGCAAGGCCTTACCCGCAAGGATTTGGAAGGCATCATAGGAACTCGCGCCCGCATCGCCGAAGTACTTGACCGCAAACGCGGACTTTCGATTGCGATGATTAGAAGGTTGAATGCTGAACTGAATATTCCGGCGGAAATTTTGATTAGGCCGTCACGGCGAAAAGCAGCTTGATCGACATGGAACGGGGTCCCGATTTTCGTCGGGATGACGAACAAGGTGACGAACCGAGAGCGAGAGGATGTAATCCTCACATCGACTTGACGATCTGTTCCGTCATTTTCTTGGCGTCGCCAAACAGCATCAAGGTGTTGTCGCGCCAGAACAGCGGGTTGTCGACGCCGGCATAACCTGACGCCATGCCGCGCTTGATGAACATGACCGTGTTGGCTTTCCACACTTCGAGAACCGGCATGCCGTAGATGGGTGATTTGGGGTCATCCTTGGCGGATGGGTTGGTGACATCATTGGCACCAATCACGAAGGCCACATCAGTTTGGGCAAATTCCGAGTTGATGTCTTCCAGCTCGAAGACCTCGTCATAAGGAACA
>JANMPF010000272.1:0-3336 GCA_031369725.1 Rhodobiaceae bacterium
TCAACGATTGGGCTCCGCCGCGCATGGGAATCCGCACCAGTACAGTGCAAGCTTCCGTCAATTCTTCTGAAAGTCCGCGGCCTTCGCTGCCCATCACCAGAAGCGGCGATGAATCGTAATTCCGCCTGAAATCCTCATTGGCCTTGAGGTGGGTTCCCACAACGCCACCACTCCATGACTTGCTCACGGCGATGAACTCCGAAGTTTCCATCTTCACCAGCGGCACCGCAAAAATGGAACCCGTGCTGGCCCGCACGCATTCTCGCGAATAGGGGTCGCACGATTGACCGAGGAGAATGACGCCAGCTGCACCGGTAGCATCCACGGTGCGAATAATGGTTCCCAGATTGCCAGGATCTCGCATGTCTTCAAGCCCCACCCATACACCTTGGGGTCCCACATTTGCGCCAAAACGCTGTTTGAAAGTGGCAAGGGCGCTCTGCGGATTATTCTGGCCGCTGAGCCCTTCCATGATTTTTTCAGTCACATAGATGGGCTGGGTGTCTCCCCACTGCGAAATCGGTTCGGTTGAAATCAGGTGTTCCGGTACCCAGCCTTGGCTGCGCGCCCGCTCCAGCATCTCCCACCCTTCTGCCACAAACAGTCCCGATTCCTGCCGGAATTTCTTCTCCGATAGCGAGCGAATGAGCTTGATCGCGGGGTTTTGCGGGGATTTTATCGAAAGCATGACGACCCTTATAGATTCCGCTATAACTCTCGTCCATGAACATTCGCCCCAATATAAAAACCGGAATTTCCGTGTGCCCCCATGATTGCCCTTCGGCTTGTGCGCTGGAAGTGGAATTGCTCGATGAAAAAACCATTGGCCGGGTGCGGGGTGCCAAGGATAACTCCTACACGCTTGGGGTGATCTGCGAAAAAGTTGGCCGCTATGCCGAACGCATTCACCACCCTGACCGGTTGATGTACCCACTCAAGCGCACCGGCCCTAAAGGCAGCGGTGAATTCAAGCGCATAAGCTGGGATGAAGCGATGCAGGAAACGGCAACAGCCTTTCTCAGGGCCGAAGCCGAATACGGCGCGGAATCCGTTTGGCCCTATTACTATGCCGGCACCATGGGACTTGTCATGCGCGACGGTATTGAACGCCTGCGCCACACCAAGCGCTATTCCGGCATGTATGGCACATTCTGCATTGGTCTCTCATGGCCCGGGTATTTTGCCGGCGTTGGCAAGATCGCCGGTGTTGACCCGCGCGAAATGCAGAAGTCTGACCTCATCGTAATCTGGGGTGGCAATCCCGTGAACACCCAGGTGAACGTCATGACCCATGCCATGAAGGCCCGCAAGGAACGCGGTGCCAAAATTGCCTGCATTGATATCTATGATACCGGCACCATGAAGCAGGCCGATGTAAAACTTCTTATCCGCCCCGGCACCGATGGTGCCTTGGCCTGCGCCATCATGCATGTGCTGTTCAGGGATGGTTACGCCGACTGGCCCTACCTTGAAGCGTTCACGGATTGCCCCAAGCAATTGCAAACCCACCTTGAAACCAGGACGCCGGAGTGGGCGTCAAGAATTTGCGATATTCCAGTTCATGAAATCGAAGCATTCGCCAAGTTGATTGGCCAAACCAAGCGCACGTATTTCCGCCTTGGTTATGGCTTCAGCCGTTCGCGCAATGGCGCTGTGAACATGCACGCCGTGAGCTGCATTCCGGCGGTGACGGGTGCCTGGAAACATGAGGGCGGCGGGGCGCTGCATTCCAATAGCGGTATTTACAAATGGAACAAGAAAATGATTGAGGGAACCGATGCCGCTTCAGGTGGCATTCGTGTCATCGATCAAAGCCGCATTGGACCAGCCCTTCTGGGTGACGCCTTCGATTTGGCAGGTGGCCCGCCAGTGAAAGCCATGCTCATTCAAAATACCAATCCTGCTTCTGTGGCACCGGATCAGACCAAGGTGAAGCAAGGCTTGGCCCGCGAAGATCTGTTTGTCTGCGTGCATGAGCAATTCATGACCGAAACCGCAAAATTTGCCGACATCGTATTGCCGGCCACCATGTTTTTAGAGCACGACGATGTGTATCAGGGTGGCGGCCACCAGCATATCATGTTTGGTCGCAAACTGGTGGAAGCGCCGGGTGAATGCCGCAGCAACCATGATGTTCTGTGTGATCTCGCAAATCGGGTGGGTGCCGAGCATGAGGGGTTCCGCATGAGCCCACGTGAACTCATTGACTGGACACTGCACCATTCGCGCCGTCCCGACCTTGAAAAGCTGGATGAGGAGAACTGGATTGATGTTCAACCCGATTTTGAAACATCACATAATCTCAAGGGCTTTGGCCACCCCGGCGGCAAGTTCCGCTTCCGGCCGGATTGGGTAAAGACCGCCTTCCTTTCGCCCAATGGAGCGCTCGGACCGGTGCATGATATTCCACCGTTGCCTGACCATTGGGAGTCAATTGAAGAAGCAACGCAGGAGTATCCTTTCCGCCTGGCGACAAGCCCGGCGCGCACATTCCTCAATTCAACATTCAACGAAACCCCGTCATCGCAAAAACGCGAGGTGAGGCCAACGCTGTTTGTGCATCCCCTTGACATGGCAGCTGCTGGCATCGCCGATGGCGACAGGGTGAAGGTGGGGAGTGCCCGTGGTGTAGTAACCCTGCATGCCAAGTCCCATGACGGCCAGCGCCGCGGCGTGTTGATCGCAGAATCGATATGGCCCAACGATGCCTTTGAAGACGGCAACGGCATCAACACCTTGACTGGCAGTGACCAGCCGGCACCTGCTGCGGGTGGCACGTATCATGATAACCGCGTGTGGCTGAAGCCCGCTGGGTGAACGGCACCTGAACGGGAGGTTCAGTCTGGGCTCAGGCGCAGTGGTCTATCGTGGCCTCAAGTCAAACGCTTGAACCTCGACGGAGCCCCTCATGAAAGTCATTTTAGCACTCGCAATTGCTGCCCTTATGTTGGCCACTCCATCCTTTGCCGGCAAAAAGAAAAACACCGCCCAAACCCAGGCAGCCAGCAGCAACATGCAAACCTCCATTCGCCACATAAAACTCAGGTCCAGAGTACAATACTCCACTGTTTATCTGGCTGGTTACTGATCATTAACCTTTCGGAGTCCTCGCAAGTGTTTGAAAAGAATCATTTTCTCGAGGCCCAGAATCGTTCCACGGTGATGCCCATGGTCGAATACCGCTTATCAAAACCGCAACTCTGGCTTTTGCTCATGGCCGCAATACTGGTGATTGCAACAATAGCTCCCGTGGCCGTGCTGGCGGCTTAAGCCAGCTTCGCGATCCGCGTCGTCAACAGGTCGAAAAATCCCTGTGCGTTGATTGAGCGGCACACA
>JANMPF010000279.1:0-2264 GCA_031369725.1 Rhodobiaceae bacterium
GCCAAGCCTTGCAGCACGCGGGCCGGGACCGTGCTTTCAACAAAGACCATGCCGGCTTCCGGGAAGGCGCGCGGAAAATCCAGCGCTGCTTGCGGGTCCATGCCATAGATGTAGCGGTTCACCGCCATCATCACATGGCCCATGGGCTGGAAATTGCCGCCCATGACACCAAAGGCCATGTCGATCTTGCCGGCTTTCCTGGCGATGGCCGGAATGATGGTGTGAAGCGGGCGTTTGGCGGGGCCAATGCAATTGGGATGGCCGGGTTTGATGACAAAGTCATGGCCACGGTTTTGCAATATGATGCCGGATTTTGGCGTGACGATGCCGGAACCGAAGGCAAAATAGAGCGAGTTGATGAAGGATATGCTCAGGCGGTTCCTGTCTACCACCGCGAGGTAGACCGTATCGGAACCGGGGAGTGCTATGCGCACATCAAGGCAGCGGCTCATGTCGATTTGGCTGGCAAGCTTTTGGGAGGTTTCAGCGCTTAAGAGATCGCTCACGGGAATGTCGGCGAAGTCGGGGTCGGCGATATGGCGGTTGCGCAGAACCCAGGCCAGCTTGAGGGCCTCAATTTCAAGATGGCGGCGCTCGGGGCTTTCGGGATCAAAGCGGCTGAGGCCAAAGTGTTTCAGGATATTGAGAGCGACAAGCACGGTGAGGCCCTGGCCATTGGGCGGAATTTCCAAGACATCGTGGTCGGCAAACCGGATTGAAATGGGTTTCACCCAGGTGGAGCTGGTTGTTTTGAAATCCTCCAGCGTCAGAAGTCCGCCGCGGGTTTTCAGATGGCCCACGATTTCATCGGCGATTTCACCCTGGTAGAACCCGTCAAGGCCATTCGCTGCGATGTGTTTGAGGGTTTTGGCAAGAGCAGGATAGGCCATCACATCGCCGCTGCGTGGCGCCTTGCCATGTTTCAGGTAATGCCTGCGCCCACCTGCATCAGCGGCAAGCAGGGTTTGGCTTTCTGGCCAATCCTTGGCCACACGCGGTGTGACTGGCGAGCCGGTTTGGGCCAACGCGATAGCTGGGGCCAAAGCTTCGCCCAATGTCATGGTTCCTTCGGCCTGCAAAAGCTGGGCCCAGGCATCAATGGCACCCGGAACCGTTACGGCATGGACACTGTGGGGAGCAATTTCGGTGAGGCCCGATTGTTTCAACCAATCATCTGTAGCTGCCATTGCCGAACGACCGGAGCCGTTCAACCCCAATACGCTGCCATCGGGCTTGCCGATGAGGGCAAAGCAATCGCCGCCAATGCCTGTCATGTGGGGCTCGGTGATGCAGAGAATGGCTGATGCCGTGATGGCCGCATCAACCGCATTGCCGCCGTTTCGCAAGACATCTATCGCTGCGAGTGTTGCCAGAGGTGATGAGGTTGCCGCCATGCCATTGGTGCCGAACGCGGCCGATCTTCCCGGCTTGTCAAAATCTCTCATGTTTCACCTTCGGCTAAAATAATCGCAGGAATGTCGCAAGCAGCATGGCACTGGCGTGATAGTTATTGCAAGAAAGCCGTGCTTCACGTCTTGCTGATAATTGCCACTCCTGCCAATAGGCCGTGGACATTTGGGGCGAAATGTGTAGTTTCCCACCATGAATTATAGTTTCTTAACAGTAAGGATGAGCTGACCATGACAACGGTAAAGAGTGATATCGAAATCGCTCGCGAAGCAAAGATGAAGCCGATCATGGAGATTGGCAAAAGTCTCGGCATTCCTGCAAAAGATCTCATCCCCTATGGCCACACCAAGGCCAAGGTGCATTTGGATTACATCAACAGCCTGGCTTCAAAGAAAGACGGCAAGCTCATTCTGGTCACCGCCATCAACCCAACGCCTGCCGGCGAAGGCAAGACGACGACGACAGTGGGCCTGGGCGATGGTCTCAACCGCATTGGCAAACGCGCCATGGTGTGTCTGCGCGAACCTTCGCTGGGCCCATGCTTTGGCATGAAGGGCGGTGCAGCGGGTGGTGGTTACGCACAAATCGTTCCGATGGAAGATATCAACCTGCATTTCACCGGTGACTTCCACGCCATTACGTCTGCCCACAACCTGTTGTCGGCGATGATCGACAATCACATTTATTGGGGCAATGAACTTGGCATTGACACACGCCGGGTTGCCTGGCGCCGGGTGATGGACATGAATGACCGCGCCTTGCGCGACATCGTGTGCTCGTTGGGCGGGGTTGCCAATGGCTATCCCCGCGAAGGCGGATTTGACATCACGGTTGCTTCCGAAATCATGGCGATC
>JANMPF010000368.1:0-3408 GCA_031369725.1 Rhodobiaceae bacterium
TCCATGAGGTGCCAACGATCAGCAACCTGTACGGCGTTGGGCAGCGCTCTGGAAGCCGCTTCGCCATAACCACCACCTCGATCACGCGACAGGACCTTGATCTCCGGATGATCTGCCAGCCAGGCCTCAATCGTCCCGATCAACGGCCAACAGAGAGTTTCGGGACAGATCTGGCTCCAAATCCTCTTCTCTCTGGTGCACTTCAATAATTGCGATTGTGCCCATCGCAAAACGGCCCCAATTAACGGGGCTTTTGCACACAATCAGAAAACCAGTGAAAAATTACCAAAAACCTAGGAATGACTGGCGGTGGATGCAGACTGCTGCGAACCTGTCTCTGTGCATGATTCCCTGCTAACAGGGAAATTATTAGGGAAAATTTGAAAATCTGCGAATATCCAAAAATCTATAGGGCTGAGAAAATTAGTTCCTGGTTTGAGAATGAGCAGAGGACGTAACTTCTAACCTGTGTTATCGTTTCTGCCCTAGTCTAGGGGAAGAACTCATGGCAAAGAAAGCAAAAAAGACTACTAAAGCCCAAAAGGCTGGACCGAAGCGGAAGCAAGCCCCTGCTAAGAGCGTGCCAAAGAAGAAGATCGTCAAGACAAAGCCAGTCAAGGCGAAAAAGAGTGCAGCAAGTAATAGGAAGCGTGTAGCGGTCAAGGTTTCCAAACCGAAGCGGAAACCTATTGCTTCACGGAAGGCGCCCGTTGCATCAACTGTGTCCCGCAGCCGCGCAATAGCCAAACTCAAGCCCGAGATGACGAACGAGCAAGCAAACAACCCGCATACAGGAATGATGGGTGACGGCACTGAAGAGCAAAACCTGAACCAGCAGGGCAATGCAGGAGCACGTATCAACCAAGATGAAGTAGACGAGGCTTTCAAGAAATAATATTAACTGCATGTTGCAGTAGTGACCGGAGCCGGAACTGAAATCTCAATAATTGCTGGAACGAAAACGGCCCCAGAACTTAGGGTGGTTATCTTGAGCGGCATCGTACGCCAAATTGAAATTATTGCCCACGGAATAATGATTTGAACAAACTCGATCACATTGGGTTATCGCCAATTTTATGGGGACATACTAACCCCCACCAGTCTCTCGTCCTATGAACTGGAAGATTCGTTTACCGACCTTGCAAACCGCGCCCGATTCCATTCCGCGAGCACACGCCTGCAGGTGTTCGTCTTTGATGCAGGCATCGGCTTGAATGAGGCTGGCATCAACCGCAAAGCCATCGCCACCGACCAAGCTTTCGGCCAAACAACGTTGCACGACAGTCTCGAAGAGATGACGCAGAATGTTTCTCTGGCGGAGGCGCCCATTGCGGTTCAGCGAGAAAGTTGAAGGTGTCGCACGCTTCAAACCAATGCCCACAAAAAACTAGAGCCGCGTCGAGTTTTTCACATATGACGGATCAGACCCTCACAAATGATCATGATCACCAGTGCCACAATCCAATAGCCCGCATCAACCAGTTTGGCATAGGGCGACTTGCCGCTGAAAGAATTACCTGAAAACTGTAGCACCGTAAACGCGACAGTAGCCAGAATGACAGTATAGAGCGCATTCGAATTGGCCGTAACGCCTACAAACCAGCTCATCAACAAAAGCCCTATCGCCTGGGATGCCATTGCCTCAACCGGCATATTCCCGGAGGAGCCCATCTTCACCCCGGAACCTTCGGCCCACTTTGCGCCAAAAAGTTTTGGTGAATACCAAAGCCAACCCAATAAGAACGAAACTATGGCACCAGCGATCACTGCAAGCCAGCTCACACCATTTGTAATTTCAACCATTCTCTTGCCCTCCCATTATACTCACCATTTAGCTTAGCACTTTGCCCCAACGACTAGCCAGCCAGCATTGCGTTCATCGGCTCCCAATACATCTTGCGCCAGCCGCTATCTAAGTGCGCCTCTGCCTCATCGGGGTGGCCTGCTTGATCGAAACTTAACTTGGTCTTGTTGCCATCAGCCGCAAGTTCAAATCGCACGATTGAATAAACTCCTTCTTTCCAATCGCCTGCGCGCCACGCCTGCACCACCCGCTTGCTCGGGACCAGTTCCACATTGCGGGCCTGGATTGCGCCACCAAAAAGCGATACTTCGCCACCGACGTCCTTAGAAATTTTTGCGTCGCGTCCACCGGTCATGGTTTTGAATTTTTTCGAACTCAGCAAAATCTCATAGACAGCCTTGGGCGTGCCATTGATCACGACGTCCTGATGGATTGCCATGGAACCCTCCTCAGTTAATCAACCATATGGTTGAGAAAACACAACCTAATGGCACAATTCTCTATTGTCAACCATTTGGTTGATTGTTAAACCAGAATCATGACCCACGCATTTCCTATAACTGAAAATCAATTAAATTCGGTCTTCCGGGCTTTGGCCAACGCAACACGACGAGCACTGCTGGCTAGATTGCGCGGCGGACCAGCCATGGTGACCGAATTGGCCAAGCCGTTCAATATTTCTCTAAATGCAGTCTCAAAACATTTGTTCGTGTTGGAACGTGCCGGCCTCGTTACCCGCTCGTTCGCTGGGCGGGTGCATTATTGCAGCTTGGGAGCCATGCCGATGGCACAAGCGAGTAATTGGTTGCTGACCTATCAAGAATTCTGGGAAGAAAACCTAAACAACCTAACGCGCTTTGTCGAAAGCGGCGCAGACTCGCAGGAAAAATAGTGTCTGCCACTGAACGTCTCGAGTATAGGAAAATCATTCGCGCGCCGAGACAACGAGTGTTTTCTGCATGGACCAAACCAGAGCTGCTAACAAAATGGTGGGGGCCCGGCGAAGTCACCTGCCCAGAAGCTGAAGTGGACCTTCAAGTTGGCGGAAAATATCGCCTTGCAAATCTTCAACCTGATGGCCAGGTAATCTGGATTTCTGGCACATTTGAACAAGTCAGCCCGCCCGAAAAATTGGTTTATGACTGGAATGTCGACGCTATGGGTGTGGCGTCTACCCTTGTCACGGTTCAATTCAATGAACACCCAGAAGGTACAGAACTGATTTTGGTGCACGAGCGTTTTAGCGCGCCGGCGGTCCGCGACATGCACTTGCGAGGATGGGGCGGATGTGTCGATAAACTGGCGCGAATGCTGGAATTACAGATACCGCCACCGCGAAGCATCAGACAGAATTGAACTAAATTGGGCCTTGGGGCTCAAACCTCATCAAGCATTGGCGGGACCCAGTCGATGTAACCACCGATCACCGAACCAACATCCGCAGTTTTGAGCCCATTGGGTCGCCTATTCATGTTTCTTAAGGGCTGCAGCACCAAACAATACGCTGTACTGTTTACACCAGATGGCAACGGACCTGAATTTCTTCGGATCGAAGTTTTTCGGCAGAACCAATTTTTGCTCGCCCGAAGGCGAACCGAGCTTAC
>JANMPF010000388.1:0-4900 GCA_031369725.1 Rhodobiaceae bacterium
GATCGCCAAGCGCCTGCAGGAGCGTGAAAAGCGTAAAGTCCTGATGGCATCACTTGATGTGAGCCGCCCCGCAGCGCAAGAACAGCTCGCCATTCTGGGAACCCAGGTAAAGGTCGCAACCCTTGCCATCATCAAGGGCGAAACCCCAACCCAAATTGCCAGGCGCGCCATGTCGGAAGCGCGGAAATCCGGCTACGACGTGGTGATGCTCGATACCGCTGGCAGGCTTCACATTGACGAAGAGCTGCTGGCTGAGGCTGCCGCCGTGCGCGATATTGCCAAGCCCAATGAAACCCTTCTCGTGGCCGATGCGCTCACCGGGCAAGACGCTGTAAATCTCGCCCGCGCCTTTGATGACAAGATCGGCATCTCCGGCATCGTGCTCACCCGCATTGATGGTGATGGGCGTGGTGGTGCTGCCCTTTCCATGCGGGCTGTCACCGGCAAGCCCATCAAGCTCATGGGTACGGGCGAAAAGCTTGAAGGCCTTGAGGACTTCCACCCCAGCCGCATCGCCGGCCGCATCCTCGGCATGGGTGACGTGGTGAGCCTCGTCGAGCGCGCCTCCCTTGACATTGACCAGGACAAGGCCCGCAAAATTGCCGAGCGCATGAAGAAGGGCGCCTTCGATCTTGATGACCTCGCCGAGCAGCTCAGGCAATTGCAGAAAATGGGCGGCATGGCGGGCATGATGAATATGCTGCCCGGCATGGGCAAGGTGAAAAAGCAGATGCAGGGTGTGGACCTCGACAACGGCGTGCTGAAGCGCCAGGTGTCGATCATTTCATCGATGACGCCGTTTGAGCGGCGCAATCCCAAAGTGCTGGATGCCAAACGCAAGAAACGCGTGGCCGCAGGTTCCGGCACCAAGGTTGAGGAAATCAACCGCCTCATAAAAATGCATCAGCAGATGGCAACCATGATGAAGCAGATGGGCCAGGGCAAGGGCATCTTCGGCAAAATGATGGGGGCTAAAGGCGCACCCGATCAGGCCGAGCTTGAAAAGATGCAAGCCGAACTGGCAAGCCTCGACCCCAACGCCATTCCAGCCGACCTCAAGGATATGATGCAAGGTGGTGCGCTGCCAGATATGCCCAAGGGCCTTCCCGGCCTCGGCGGTGGCGGTTTGCCGGGCTTGGGCGGTGGCAGCCCCTTCAAAGGATTCCCGGGCCTTCCGGGTAAGAAAAAGTGATCTCGAACAATCAAGGAGTAATGAGACATGGCAATGAAAATCAGGCTTGCACGCGCAGGCACCAAGAAGCGGCCCTACTATCACATCGTGGTGGCAGATCACGCCTCGCCACGCGATGGCAAGTTCATCGACGTGCTGGGCGCCTTCAACCCGATGCTGGCCAAGACCGATGAAAACCGCGTGAAGCTCGATGCCGCCAAGGCAGCCGAGTGGCTGAAGAAGGGTGCCCAGCCAACCGACCGCGTACTCCGCTTTCTTGACACGGCAGGCGTGGCCAAGCGTGCGGCCCGCAACAATCCCAAGAAGGCCCTTCCCGGCAAGAAGCGCCTGGAACGTGAAAAGCTGGCCAGCGATGCCGCAGCAAAAGTGGCAGCCGCAAGTGCCGCAGCCGCAAGTGCCGCAGCCGCAGCACCAACTGAAACACCGGCCGCTTAAGTCATCGATGGGCCCGTCAACCCGCGTTCTCGTAGGTGTGATTGTGGGTGCCCACGGGATCAAAGGCGAGGTGAAGTTGAAAAGCTTCACCTCCAACCCTTCCAGCATTGGCCGTTACGGCCCACTGCAAAATGCCGCTGGCCAGGTCTTTGAAATTACCAAACTGAAGCCCGCCAAAGACGATTTTATCGCCACGCTGAAGGATGTTGTTGATCGCAATCAATCTGAACGTTTGCGGGGGCTCGAATTATTCGTGGCCCGCGAAAAACTTCCCAAACTGCCTGGCAGTGAAACCTACACCCATGATCTCATGGGTTCGGATGTGCTGCTGCAGGACGGCAGCATTTTCGGCAAGCTCATCGCCATGCCGAATTATGGTGCCGGCGATTTGCTGGAAGTGGAAGTGCCAGGCAGGGCCGAAACCGTCCTCATCCCCTTCACCTCTCACTTCGTGCCACAAAGTGAATTCACCTCTGGACAAATTAAGGTGGTATTGCCGGAGGGATATCTCGATGCAGAATAATCTCCTCACCCTCCATTGGGTTGTTGTGGGGAGCAGGCCATGACCTTCGCCGCAACCATACTCACGCTCTTCCCTGAAATGTTCCCAGGCTCACTCGGCATCTCCCTTGCCGGCAAGGCCCTGAACGACGGCCTCTGGTCTCTCGACGTGCGCGACATACGTGCGCATGCCACCGATAAGCACCGTACCGTCGACGACCACCCCGCCGGCGGTGGTGCTGGCATGGTGTTCAAGCCCGATGTTCTGGCAAGCGCCATCGACGCGAGCTCCCATTTGGGCCCCCGCCTGCTGATGAGCCCCCGTGGACGTCCCCTGGCCCAGGCCTTCGTGCGTGAACTCGCAAGCGGCCCAGGCTGCCTCATCGTCTGCGGTCGCTTTGAAGGCATCGACCAGCGGGTGATTGAAAAGCGCGGGCTTCTTGAAGTCTCCCTTGGCGATTTCGTCCTCTCCGGCGGTGAACCAGCAAGCCTTGCTCTTTTGGACGCGGTGATCCGCCTTCTCCCCGGCGTCATGGGAAAGCCCGAATCTGGCGACGATGAAAGCTTTGAGGACGGGCTTTTGGAGCACCCCCATTACACCAAGCCCCGCACCTGGGAAGGCCTTGAAATTCCACAGGTTTTACTAAACGGCAACCACAAGGCGATTAACCAGTGGAAGCACGAGCAGCGCGAGACCCTGACCAAACGCCTGCGCCCCGACCTCTGGCACAAATACTTGGACGATAAGAATTGATTTATCAGCCCGCAACCGCTATAGCCCCCCGCAACTCTAAAGGATATTTTGTCATGAACATCATTCAACAGCTCGAAAAAGAGCAAGTGGCCATTGTTGCCGCCATGCGCGCCGTACCCGTATTTTCAGCTGGCGACACGGTTATCGTCAACGTGAAGGTTAAAGAAGGCGAACGCACCCGTGTTCAGGCCTATGAAGGCGTAGTGATCGCCCGTTCCGGCGGTGGCCTGCAGGAAAACTTCACGGTTCGCAAGATGTCCTATGGCGAAGGCGTTGAACGCGTATTCCCCGTGTACTCCCCGCTGATCGACTCGATCAAGGTGGTCCGCCGTGGCGAAGTGCGCCGGGCCAAGCTCTACTATCTCCGTGGCCGCACCGGCAAATCCGCCCGCATCGTCGAACGCCGCTACAACACAGCAGCAGCAGACATCGTTGAAGCTGTTGAAGCAACACCTGCCGCCGAAAGCTGAGACTTTCAAAATTCAGGTTTCAAGGGCTGGCAGCAATGCTGGCCTTTTTATTTTTGGGGAACACCATGAGCGACTATCAAGAATTTCCGAAAAGCTTTTGATAGGCGGCCCCGGCGAGATTGTCAAAACCAGTGCCGAACAGGCGCGTGACAGCGGCGGGCACCAAGCCGGAGTCCCAATAGGGGATATCAAAAACAACTGCGGTCAGGCTGTCTTTCCCATAATAATCCACGATGTGATTTAGCCGATTGTCAGGAACACAAAGTGCCAGCGAACCCCAGGCCGCCCTTTGCGGCACAGCGTCAATCGGCTGGTAGATCGCCGCGCGGTACATATCAACCACCGGATATCGCCAGAAACCTTTCCGTGAAAGTTTCCAATAATCATTATGGGCAAAAAGATGATAGCCGTCCTCACTGGCAGCGGCTGCCAGTTCCGCAAAACACGCTTCCATCTTTTGGATATCTTGCGGCCGGTAGATGGTGAAATCAACATCGTCATCCCATGGCATCGGTCCCTTGTGCCTGACGACACCCAGCAATGATCCATAACACAATACATAGGCAATGCCGTGACGGCCCAAAAATTCATCGGCATAAGCGGCGAGGTCAACAAGCTGTTCAAGCAGGTCCTGGCGAAGATAGAAAACCCGTGGCGTTTTGATGGTAATGTTTTTTATCTCATAAGTGGTGCCACCAATCGCATATTTGTCTCCCACCCGCACAAGCTTGGCCCGGTATGGGAAGAGATAGCGCAAGGCTGCCAACAGAAAACCCAGCAGTATCGCAATCAAAATCCAGATTGCCTGGATAACAACAATCGGCAGCACCAACCCCGCCACGGCACCAGCCATCAAAATTGCCAAAGCTGCTGCAAGCGATTTCCGCTCCAGGCGCAAACCAATTGCAAGGCAACAGAGAAATGTGCAGCAGGCGGAAATCACCCCCCACATGAAGGTGGAATGCCAAACCGGCATGACGATTGCCAGTGTTGCCAAAAGCAGCAGAACGGCGCGCACCCACGGCCACTCGAATGTGAACCTGTCAATCCACCGGTTTGCATCGCCTGTGCCGTGAGCCCCATCCATCAGACCATTCTCTACCCAAAATTCCCCCATCCCCGGCAATCGCAAGCTAGCCCGGTCCGGCATGCGAACTCAATGGGCCGAAACACCCACCGTTAATTGCGGGGATGATGGAGTTTGTGTGAAAGGGGGACTCAGTCTTTCTTTTTCCTCTCCCCCTGAGGGAGAGGAGGGAGCGAAGCGGAAGGTGAGGGGTATGTTACGGGATAAAGCCGAGTGCGATGACGCATACCCCTCACCCTCCCATTGCTTCGCAATGGGCCCCTTCCTCTCCCTCAAGGGGAGAGGAAAAACAGAGAGGTAAAATTTATTTTCCTAACCCAATTGACACGTTCCTACGGTAGGACTATGTACCCGTGTGATGGTTTCCGGAAAGGAGGGGACAGTGTCGACAGCGTCTCGAAATTGCCGGAACCATGTGCAGCGCCTGCGGGGCTGGGGAAATTACGCGCCCCAGTCTTCCG
>JANMPF010000389.1:0-4335 GCA_031369725.1 Rhodobiaceae bacterium
TGGAGTCAATATTTGCAACACCGCTTGCCATCAGCCTTTCAGTTTCGCTGTTGATCGTGCTGGTCTACTTGCGAAAGATCGTTGAATGGCTGATTGTCGTCGTGGGCTCCCTCATGCCGTTTGCGCTTTTTGCGGCTCTCGCGGTAACCACCAACACAACCATCGAGCCGCTCAACATACCAGCGGTCATTGTGGCCGCAACTGCAACGATCCTGATGACGCTTCTGACAGTGGCGCGATTGCGCCGAACCGCCGTCTGGCACTTGAGCGTTTTTTTGCCAGTGGGCCTTGTCATGGCAGTTCTGTTGCCGCTGCAGCTTCTTCAAATCAGGGAGCTTGCAGAATTTTCGCGTGCCCTTACGGCTCTTTTGACTTGCACCGTGGTGTTCAACCTTGTGGTTGTGCAGCAATTATGTGACTGGGCTGATAAATGGAGAAACTCACGCCCGCGATTGCAACAGCCGCGCGTCGGTGCCAAGCCCCAGGAAGACCTCGGCGACAATATCCATTGATGTCATCGCCGCGTCTTCATATTGTTCGCGCGGGCTTGCGTGACCTACAAAGCGGTCTGGCAGAAACATGGTGCGCACTTTGCAGCCGGCAGATAACAAATTGTTGCGGGCGAGATAGTGCAAAACCTGCGTGCCAAAGCCGCCAATGGCGCCTTCTTCGATGGTAATGAGAACCTCGTGGTTGAGCACCAGTTGTTCGATGAGCTTTTCATCCAGCGGCTTTGCAAACCGTGCATCGGCAACGGTGATTTTGAGGCCGCGCGTTGCCAGCTCATCAGCCGCTTTCAGGCATTCCTGCAACCTCGCACCAAGCGACAGGATGGCAACCCTCGAACCTTCCCGGATCATGCGCCCCTTGCCGATCTCCAGTGGAATGCCGACTTCTGGCAAATCCACGCCAACACCTTCGCCGCGGGGATAGCGGAAAGCGCAAGGACCATCATTGATCGAGGCCGCCGTTGCCACCATGTGCACCAGTTCTGCCTCGTCTGCTGCGGCCATCACGATCATGCCTGGTAAACACGACAAATAGGAGATGTCATAGCTGCCGGCATGGGTGGCACCGTCCTGGCCTACCAGCCCCGCCCGGTCTATGGCAAAGCGAACCGGCAATTTCTGCAAAGCCACATCATGAACGATTTGGTCATAGGCGCGTTGCAGGAAGGTCGAATAAATTGCACAGAACGGCTTGAAGCCTTCGGCAGCAAGTCCTGCCGCGAACGTCACCGCGTGCTGTTCGGCAATGCCAACATCAAACATGCGTGTTGGAAAATGCTGGGAGAACTTGTCAAGCCCGGTTCCCGAGGCCATGGCTGCGGTAATGGCGACAATCTGCCCGTCCTTTTCGGCCTCGGCAATAAGCGCCCTGGCAAAAACGCTGGTGTAGGTGGGCGCGTTGGTTTTGCTGTGCTTGAGTTCAAGTGTTTCCGGATCAAAACCGGAAATCGCATGGTATTTTTCCTTGTCGGGCTTGGCAAAAGGATGGCCCTTGCCCTTTTCCGTAACCACATGAACCAGCACCGGACCGAGCTGCTTTGCATCCCTTGCATTTTGCAGGATTGGAACCAGTGTGTTGATGTCGTGGCCATCCACCGGCCCTACATAATAAAATCCAAGCTCTTCAAACAACGTACCGCCGGTGAGCATGCCGCGAGCATACTCATCAGCGCGCTGGGCTGCGGTTTGCAAAGTCTTGGGGAATTTTTTCGCCATTTGCTTGGCGATGTCACGCAGCGACAGGAAGGGCCGCGATGACACCAGCCAGGAGAGATAATTGCTGAGTGCACCAACCGCAGGCGAAATGGACATGCCATTGTCGTTCAGGATAACAATAAGCCGGGTATCAAGGGCGCCTGCGTTGTTCATGGCCTCATAGGCCATGCCCGCACTCATCGCACCGTCACCAATCACGCAGACCACATGATTGTTTTTGCCGCGCAAGTCCCGCGCCACCGCCATGCCGAGTCCCGCTGAAATGGATGTGGAACTGTGGGCCGCACCAAAATTGTCGAAATTGCTCTCGTCGCGCTTGGCAAAACCATAAAGGCCGTCACGCTGCCTGATTTGACGGATTTTATCCCGGCGGCCAGTGAGGATTTTATGGGGGTAAGTCTGGTGGCTCACATCCCAGATCACCCGGTCCTCCGGCGTGTTGAATACATAGTGGAGCGCCACCGTCATTTCGATGACGCCAAGTCCCGCACCGAAATGCCCGCCAGACGTGGCCGCCGCATCAATGGTTTCCAAACGCAATTCTTCCGCCACTTGTACAAGCGTGCTTTGCGGCATTTTACGCAAATCCGCAGGAGATTGGATCGTATCAAGAAGCGGGGTCGAAACGGCCATAAAAACTCACAAAATCAAAGTTACGCAACATACTAAGGCATTTGAGACTTAGTCGGCAATATTCTTTTCTTCTTGCCGCCGCAGCCAAATACCAACAAAGTCAATGGCGACAAGTCCCGGAACAGGTGGTAGCATTTGTTCTTAAGCCATAACCCATGGCAAAAAAGCGACGTAGTGAAAAATGTTAATAAGGGAGTATCCAGAAGTGAACCTGAATTTTAAAACATTTCTCGTCGGTACCACGATGCTGATGATGACGGCAACTGGCGCATTCGCCGAAAGCGTTTGGAACCGTGGCGAAAACAGCGACATCCAGTCACTCGACCCGCATAAAACCTCAACTGTCGAGGAAGCCAACATCCTGCGCGACCTGTTCACTGGCCTCGTCACCGAAGATGTCGAAGGCGGCTTACTTCCGGGTGCGGCGGAAAGCTGGACCGTTTCACCTGATGGCAAGGTTTACACGTTCAAGCTGCGCAAGGATGATGTGTGGTCTGACGGTTCACCGGTAACGGCAGGCGACTTCGTATTTGCTTGGCGCCGCGTTGTTGATCCCAAAACTGGTTCCGAATATGCTTCAATGGCATTTCCGGTGTTGAACGCCGAACAGATTAATGGTGGCAAAGCCAAGCCGGAGGACATGGGCGTCAAGGCCATTGACGACACTACACTTGAGGTAACGTTGAAGGGTCCCACACCTTATTTCCTCGAAATGCTCACCCATCAGGCGATGTATCCTGTGAGCAAAGCCAATGTTGAGAAATTTGGCGATGATTTTGTAAAAGTCGGCAATCTGGTTTCCAACGGTGCCTTCACATTGGCCGAAAATGTTCCCAATGATCACATCAGAATCGTGAAGAACCCAAAGTTCTTCGATGCTGCCAATGTGAAGCTTGATGCGGTGAACTACATTCCCACCGAAGATCGCGCTGCCGGCATCAAACGCTATGAGGCTGGCGAGGTGGATTCAATGAACGACATGCCAACCGAGCAGCTTGCCGACCTCAAGAAGAAATTCGGCGACCAGATCCATATCACGCCGGAACTTGGCACTTACTACTATATCTTCAAATCCCAGAAAGCCCCATGGAATAACCCAAAATTGCGCAACGCCATTTCGATGGTGATTGACCGCGACCAGCTGGCTGAGAAGGTATGGCAGAACTCCATGATCCCGGCTTACTCGCTGGTTCCTCCCGGTGTGAAGGGGTATGAAACCCGCACCATGGAATATGCGGAAATGCCCCAGCTTGACCGTGAAGATGCAGCCAAGAAGGTGTTTGCTGAATTGGGCATCAGTCCTGACAAGCCAATGAAAATGGAGCTCCGCTACAACACATCGGAAAACCACAAGAACACTGCCGTGGCTTTTCAGGAAATGTTGAAGCCATTCGGCTTTGACGTGTCGCTGATCAACACGGATGGCAAAACCCACTATAGTTACCTTGAGCAAAAGGGCGATTTTGACGTGGCCCGCGCTGGCTGGATTGCTGACTTCAAGGATCCTGTCACCTTCCTCAATTTGGCCCACACGGGCGATGGCAATAACTACGGCGAATATTCCAACAAGGATTATGACGCGCTGATGGACAAGGCTGCCGTTGAAGCGGACCCCAAAGTGCGCATGAAAGAGCTGTCGGATGCGGAGGCCGTGATGATTGGTGAATTGCCTATTCTTCCGCTGTTGTACTATGGCAACCACAATGTGGTTTCCCCAAAGCTGCATGGCTTTGTTGACAACGTGATGGACAAGCATCCATCGCGCTTTATCAGCAAGGACTGACCCTGAAAAATGGATCCGCCCGCATTGAGCGGGCGGTCTTTCTGAGGGGCGCATCATGCTTCGCTATATCTTGCGGCGGTTACTCACTGCCATTCCAACCCTGTTCCTGATCGTCACCATCTCGTTTTTCCTGATGCATGTGGCACCCGGCGGCCCGTTCAACATGGAGCGTGGCATTCCGCCTGAAATCAAAGT
>JANMPF010000400.1:0-1947 GCA_031369725.1 Rhodobiaceae bacterium
GATTTCCCTGGCAGATGCCACTGTTCCGGCAGACAAGGACTTTGCGCTGGAGTGGCAAGCCAGGGGCACGGCCCCCCAGGCTGGCCTGTTCACTGAAACCATCAACGGCAAAGACTATCTCCTGGGATTTGTCACGCCGCCGCTGGTGCAGCTGAATGAAGTTAGCCGCCCGCGTGAGACAGTATTCGTGATCGACAACTCCGGCTCAATGGAAGGCCCCTCCATGGCGCAGGCCAAGGAGAGCCTGATCTTTGGTCTCAGCCAGTTGAAGCCTGGTGACCTTTTCAATGTCATCCGCTTTGATGACACGATGGATGTGTTGTTTGCTTCACCCGTTGCCGCCGACAAGGAGAACATTGACCGCGCCAAGATTTTTGTCAACGCGCTCAATGCCAATGGCGGAACGGAAATGATTCCTCCCATGACTGCGGCCTTGCAAGACGCCCATCCTGCCGACACCACCCATCTTCGGCAAGTCGTTTTCCTCACCGACGGTGCAATTGGCAATGAAGAGCAGCTGTTTTCGACCATTGCCAAAAACCGTGGCCGCTCGCGCGTATTCATGGTGGGCATTGGTTCGGCACCAAACTCCTATTTGATGACGCGGGCTGCCGAACTTGGCCGCGGCACCTTCACGCAAATTGGCGAAGGTGCTGAAGTGGTGGCCAAGATGCAGGATCTCTATGGCAAGATCGGCAAGCCGGTTGTGACCGAGCTCAAAGCCGAGCTCGCTGGCAACACTGCCAAAATCACGCCTGACATGCTGCCCGACCTCTATCGTGGCGAGCCGGTGTTGCTGATGGCAGAAGCAAAGGACTTGAATGGTTCACTGAAAATCAGCGGCAATATTGGCGACCAGCCTTGGGAAGTAACCCTGCCAATCGCCAAAGCCGCCAATGGCAAAGGCATTTCCAAACTATGGGCGCGCCGCAAGATCGCTGACTTTGAAGTGGCCGCAACCCTTGGCACCCTGACTTCGGAAGATGCCAACAAGGCCATTCTCGCGGTTGCCCTTGAGCACCAGATCGTATCCACTCAAACCAGCCTCGTGGCGGTTGACAAAACGCCCAAGCGCCCAGCCGACCAAAAGCTGACGCGGGCCGAGGTGCCACTCAATTTGCCTGCCGGCTGGGACTATGCGTCCGTGTTTGGTGGTGAGCAGGCACCCGTGGTGAAGCAGGAGCACGCGCAAGCCGAGTTCCAGCAGTTGGCCATGTTGACAAAGCCTGTGGATGCTTCTCCCCAGCAACAGGTGATGCTGCCGCAGACGGCAACTTCGGCTGAACTCCTCGGCCTGCTGGCTGCCGTTCTCATGACGCTTGGCCTTGCCTTGCGACTGGACATATGGCGGATACGTGTGAAATGACGCTCGCCATTTGCACGCTTTCCAAAACCGGACCGGTGCGCCTGTCGCACCGGTCCCTCACCAATTTGCTCAGCGCATTATGCATTTCCGCATCGCTCATTTTATTTGGGCAATCAGTCTGGATTTTTGCCAAGGCGCAGCTCGCGCAAGTGTTGCTGGAGCGCGCCTTCGCGCAATCGGTGGCAGCTGGAGTGCCGGTGAAAGCCTGGAGTTGGGCTGACACCTGGCCGGTGGCGCGCATCGAAATTACCCGCATTCAGGCCACTGCCATTGTGTTGCAGGGTGGCAGCGGCGAGGCTTTGGCCTTTGGTCCCGCACTTCTCAATGAAACATCGCGCATCGGCGAGCGCGGCACCGCCGTCATTGCCGCACACCGGGACACGCATTTTGCATTCCTGAAAGATGCCGTTGTTGGCGATCTCATTTCAGTCACCCGCGACGATGGTGTGAAGTTCACCTACCGGGTGACTGGAACTTCTGTCGTGGACTGGAACAAATCGGGCATCGACGCCCATGCGGATGGCTTCAATCTGGTATTGGCGACATGCTATCCGTTCGATGCGGTAACGCGCGGGCCGTTG
>JANMPF010000436.1:0-3009 GCA_031369725.1 Rhodobiaceae bacterium
TTCCGAGGCATTCCTCTGCGATGCCCACGGCCGCGACCATGTGAGCCACGCGGAACTGGCGATGGACAGTTCAGGCAAAATTACCGGCCTTCGCGTTCACACCATTGCAGCGATGGGTGCCTATCTCTCGACCTTCTCGTCGTCTGTTCCAACCTATCTCTATGCAACACTGCTTTCCGGCCAGTACAATATTCCAAATATCTATGCGGAAGTTGATGCAGTTTACACCAACACAGCACCCGTTGACGCTTATCGCGGTGCCGGGCGGCCAGAGGCCACCTATCTGCTCGAGCGCATCGTTGAAACGGCAGCGCGCGAACTCAAGATGGATCCGGCTGAATTCCGGAGACGCAACTTCATCACCAGCTTCCCGCACCAGACACCGGTTATTTTCTGCTACGATGCGGGTGACTACGGTGCCGCACTCGATAAGGCGCTGGAAATGTCTGACTATAAAAACTTTGCCTCACGCAAGGCAGCGTCGGCCAAAAATGGCAAGCTGCGCGGTGTGGGCTTCTCGGCCTATATTGAAGCCTGTGGCATAGCACCTTCCGCAGCCGTGGGCTCACTGGGGGCAGGCGTTGGCCTTTGGGAATCAGCCGAAGTGCGGGTCAATGCAGTTGGTACCGTGGAAGTTCTGACGGGTTCCCACAGCCACGGCCAGGGTCATGAAACAACCTTTGCGCAATTGGTGTCTGAGCGCCTGGGCGTGGATATCAACAGTGTGGCCATCGTTCATGGCGACACCGACAAGGTGCAAATGGGCATGGGCACCTATGGCTCACGCTCCGGTGCCGTTGGCATGACCGCCATTTCCAAGGCCCTGGACAAGATTGAAGCCAAGGCCCGCAAGGTGGCGGCCGCTGTCATGGAAGCCTCAGCCGATGATCTTGATTTCAAGAACGGTGTCTTCACCGTAAAGGGCACCGACAAGAAAATGGCCTTTGGCGAAGTGGCATTGGCCTCCTATGTCGGCCACAAGTTCAACACCGCCGAAATTGAAATCGGCCTGAAGGAAACCGCGTTCCACGATCCGTCGAACTTCGTGTTCCCGGCCGGTGTGCACATCTGCGAAGTCGAAGTTGATGCCGATACCGGCTTCACCCAGATTGCCAGCTACACAGCAGTCGATGATTTCGGCACCATCATCAATCCGATGATTGTTGAAGGCCAGGTGCAGGGCGGCGTTGCCCAGGGCATTGGCCAGGCACTGATCGAGGGCTGCACCTATGACAAGGAAAGCGGCCAGTTGTTGACCGGCTCCTACATGGATTACAACATGCCGCGTGCTGCCAACATGCCTCACATCGAAAACTTCAAGCTCGGCTTTACCATGACAAAATGCCCGTCAAACCCCTTGGGCATGAAGGGCTGCGGTGAGGCAGGAGCAATTGCTGCCCCACCCGCGGTCATCAACGCGATTACCGACGCCATCGGTGTTCGTGACATTGCAATGCCGGCCACCCCGCTTACCGTGTGGACAGCCATGCAACCCATGAAACGCGCAGCAGAATAAGGTTCAGGAGACAGACATGGAAAATTTCAATTATCATCGCCCTGCAACATTAAGCGCTGCCGCGTCACTTTTGAAAAAATCAAAGGACGGCAGCTACATGTCAGGTGGCCACACGCTGCTTCCCACCATGAAGCAGGGCCTTGCATCACCAACCGACATCATTGATCTCACCGCCATCAAGGGCTTTTCCGGCATCACGGTGAGCAAAACCGCTGTGGTCATCAAGGCAGGCACCACCCACATGGAAGTTGCCACTTCGTCAGCTGTCAAGAAAGCCATTCCGGCACTTTGGGAAATGGCGGGCAAAATCGGCGGTGTCCACGTGCGCCATCGCGGTACCATTGGCGGCTCAATTGCCAACAATGACCCGGCAGCCGATTACCCCTCGGCCTGTTTGGGCCTCGCTGCTACCATCATCACCGACAAGCGCAAAATCCCGGCTGATGCCTTCTTCACGGGCATGTTTGAAACCGCCTTGAAACCCGGCGAAATCATTACCGCCGTGAGCTTTCCCATACCAAAGAAGTCCGCCCACCAGAAATTCCCCAACCCTGCCTCGCGCTATGCATTGACCGGGGTGTTCCTGTCGCAGGACAAGGATGGGAAAGTCCGCGTGGCGGTGACAGGTGCCGGGCCAAAAGTGTTCCGGGTGGCCGCCATGGAGGATGCCTTGTCGAAGTCGTTCAACGCAGCCGCACTTTCCGGCATTGAGGCAAGTGCCAAGGGCCTGAACACCGACATGCACGCAACCGCTGCCTACCGCGCCCATCTCATCGGCGTTCTTGCCCGCCGCGCGGTGGCACTTGCCAAGTAGTCCAAACCGTCATTCCGGCGAACGCCGAAGTGACGCCAACTGGGCAACGAGGTGTAATGTCCGCAGTTCCAATATCCATCGATGACACCGCAACCCTTCTGAAAGCCAATGGCTATGTGGCGGGGCGCGATCTCGCCACGGTGGTTTTTCTGGCATTGAAGATGCAGCGCCCGCTGTTTCTCGAAGGCGAAGCCGGCGTTGGCAAAACCGAGGTTGCCAAAGTCCTGGCTGAAGGTCTGGGGCGAAAACTCATCAGGCTGCAATGCTATGAGGGACTTGATATCAATTCCGCTGTTTATGAGTGGAACTACGCGGCACAAATGATTGAAATCCGCCTCGCCGAAGCCTCCGGTGAACTGGACCGCAAGCGCATGGGGCAGGATATCTTTGCCGAGCGGTTCCTCATCAAGCGCGCCTTGCTGCTGGCCCTTGAAGGCACCAAAGGTGCAGCCCCCGTTCTTCTCATTGACGAACTCGACCGCACCGATGAAGCCTTCGAGGCTTACCTTCTGGAGCTGCTGTCGGACTATCAGGTGACCATTCCCGAACTCGGCACCATCAAGGCCGCCGAACCCCCCATCGTCATCATCACTTCAAACCGCACCCGCGAGGTGCATGATGCGTTAAAGCGGCGCTGCCTCTATCATTGGGTGGGCTACCCCGATGCAAGGCGCGAGCT
>JANMPF010000481.1:0-1603 GCA_031369725.1 Rhodobiaceae bacterium
AATCGCACAGGCCGTAAAACAGCGCGGCAAGGTCTTCATGGTGGACGCCATGTCGTCCTTCGGTGCCATAGCGCTGGATATGACGGCAACAGACATGGACGTGATGGTGTCATCCTCCAACAAATGCATCGAAGGCGTGCCCGGCTTTTCTTATGTGCTGGTCAAACGCGGCCTGTTGGAGTCATCGCAAGGCGTATGCCATTCCGTCGTGCTTGATCTCTTTGAGCAATGGCGCGGGCTGAATGCCAACGGCCAATTCCGCTTCACCCCACCTACCCATGCCCTCGTGGCGTTCCATCAGGCCCTGAAGGAACATGACCAGCAGGGCGGCGTGGCGGGCCGCGGCCACCGCTACAGCCAAAACGCTGAAGTCCTGGTAAAGGGCATGCGTGACATGGGCTTTGCGACCCTGCTCAACGACAATGAGGCAGGCCCCATCATTCAAACCTTCCTCACGCCGCGCGATCTCAATTTCCATTTCGAAATATTTTACGAAGCGCTGCGCAGGCGCGGCTTTGCCATCTACCCCGGCAAGCTCACCAAGCGCTCGAGTTTCCGCATCGGCAACATCGGCCAAATTGATGTAGCGGTTATCAAATCCGTGCTCGAAGCCGTTCATGATGTGATGATGGAAATGGGTGTCAAGGATTTTTCACCGATAGCGAATTGAAATGCTGAAAACCGTCGACGTCAATGGCCGGAAATATCACTGGCCAAAAGCCCCCCTCGTGGTCATCTGTTGTGATGGCAGTGAGCCCGACTATATGGAAATCGCCATGCGCGAAGGCCTCATGCCCAATCTCAAGCGCATGATTGCCAAGGGCGAAAACACCCGTGGGCTTTGTGTCATTCCAAGCTTCACCAACCCCAATAACCTGTCCATCGTCACCGGGGCACCACCCGCCGTGCACGGCATTTGCGGCAACTACCTCATCGATCCTGCCACCGGCAGGGAGACGATGATGAACGACCCAAAATGGCTTCGCGCCCCCACCATCTTTGAGAAATTCCAGCAGGCTGGTGCCAAAATCGCCGTCGTGACGGCCAAGGACAAATTGCGCCTGCTCCTCGGCAAGGGCCTCAAGTTTGACGGAACGGCAGTCGCCTTCTCATCTGAAAAAGCCGATCAGGTAACCCTTGCCGACAATGGCATCGCCGATGTTTGTGGGCTGGTGGGCATGGGGCTTCCCGAAGTTTACTCTGCCGAACTCTCGGAATTTGTTTTTGCCGCAGGCGTGAAACTCCTCAGCACCATGCGGCCTGACCTCATGTATCTCTCCACCACCGACTACGTGCAGCACAAATATGCGCCAGGCTCGGCAGGTGCCAACAGCTTTTACAAGATGATGGATGTCTATCTCGGCCAGCTCGATGCCGGCGGTGCCGTCGTTGTGATCGTTGCCGACCATGGCATGAAGGATAAGCATCTCGCCAATGGCGAACCTGATGTGATCTATCTGCAGGACGCGTTGGACAAGGAGTTCGGCGTGGAAAAGACCAAAGTCATTTTGCCGATTACCGACCCTTATGTGGTGCACCACGGCGCACTTGGTTCCTTTGCCACTGTCTATGCCAATGGCGCATCAATCGATGATGTTGCAAA
>JANMPF010000485.1:0-2686 GCA_031369725.1 Rhodobiaceae bacterium
TGGCATTATTCTCCTGAGCTGAAAGCACGGGCGGAACAGGTTCTCCGGAAGGGACCTCGATTTGCAGGGGACCATCACCTGACTCCTCGTTGGGTTCGCTCGCCGCCATGATCGGGTTGGAAGGACCCACCTGCCCTGGCGCTGCCGGCACGACAAGATCCTGGGGAGGCTGAGCAAGCGACGCAGATGGCCCCATAACATCTTCAATTCTCGTTACAGCGCATCCGGTCAAGTCCAGCAACACAAGCGACAAGACCGTTTGTCGCAAGAAGAGCAACGCCACGGGGCTGGCTCGCCGCCTTTCCGTGTTCACTCTTGACCTCCTTCATCCTGACGGTCGAAAGCGGTCGACGACGCCAAAAATAAACTATTCTATATTATGCCATATTACAGCTAAACTGCGAAAGATCAATTTCTAAGGTATCTGCGTTTCACCCCCTGACGTCAACTCAAGCATGCGGTAAAATATGTCCAGTAGCAGAAACGATCTCGAACTCGCATCCGAATATGATGCGGCCCTCCGCCGGGGAGCGCCACGGGGCGCCGTTATCAGCCTGCTTCTCATAGCCGTCATGATCTTGAGTTTCCTCACCTGGGCAAGTTGGGCAAAGCTGGATGAAGTCACCCGCGGCGAAGGCCGGGTCATTCCATCCAGCAAGACGCAATTGGTACAAAGCCTGGAAGGCGGCATCGTCAAGGAACTTCTCGTGAGAACGGGCGACAAGGTTTCCAAGGGTGATGTGCTGGCCCGGTTCGACGACACTGGCTTTTCGTCCAACCTCGGTGAAGTCACTGCAAAAATTCTGGCACTTGAGGCCCGCACCACCCGTTTGCGGCATGAAGCATCCGGTGACCTTGCCAACAATCCGGAATTTTCCGACACCCTGAAGGCTTCGTCAATGGCATTGGTCGAAAATGAAACAAGTCTATTCCAGGCCAAACGCAACAGTCTCAAAACCCAGATCGGAATCCTGAAAGAACGCGTTGAACAGCGCACCCGGGAACTGGGCGAAACCCAGGCGGCCCTGACGCGGTTCCAAACCAACCTTGGCCTGGCAAATGATGAGATGAAATTGAAGCTGCCGCTGGCCGATCGCGGTATCGTTCCGAAAACCGAAATCATCCGCATAAAGCGCGATATCGCCGACACGGAAGGGCAAATTGCTACACAAAGTGAAACAGCACCCAAGCTCGAGGCGGCAATTCGCGAGGCGCAGGGAGAGGTTACCCAGCAGGAAGAAAAATTCCGGCAGGATTCAAGGACCGAACTCTCGGAATCTGAAGCAGAACTGGCTGTGGCCCAGGAGACACTCCGTGCCGCCAAGGACCGGGTCGTCAGGGCCGACATCAAGTCACCCGTCGAAGGCATAGTTAACAAAATCAATAGCAACACGGTTGGCGGTGTGGTGCAGGCCGGGCAGACCCTGATGGAAATTGTTCCAATCGAGGATTCATTGTTTGTGGAGGCAAAAATAAGGCCGAGCGACATTGCTTTTGTGCGCCCCAGGCAACACGCGGTTGTCAAGATAACGGCCTATGATTTTTCAATTTATGGCGGCCTTGAAGGCGAAGTTGAACGCATTTCCGCCGACAGTGTCTATGATGAGCAGTCGCGCGAGAATTTTTATCTCGTGACCGTTAAAACTTTACAGAACCAGTTAAAAACCGAGAAAGAGGAATTGCCTATCATCCCCGGAATGGTCGCGTCAGTCGACATTTTAACGGGGAAAAAGAGTGTATTGGATTACCTGCTCAAGCCAATTAACAAAGCCAGAGCAGAAGCACTTAGAGAAAGATAAAAGTCGAACTACTTCCGCCAAGTTTTCTTTACCATCCGCAAAACGCCACTCTCTCTTCACTGCAATCGTTCTGGTCCTCTCTCTCGGCTGGCTGGCAACCGTGGCTTCGGCCGCTGCACCAAGCCCTGGAGAAGACAAGAAACAGGCTGTCACGGCTCTCCCCTTTGGCATATTTGGTTCCTTCGAAATCAAAACCAATGCAACGGCAGGCCTCGGCGAGTGGCAGAAGTTGCAAGCCCAGATGCCAGGCGATGAAAAACTTTACAAGGAATGTGACGCAGGCGCTGCCAATTGCCCGCAATACTTGCGCGAATGGCGCAAAAATTTGCAAAGCTGGGCATCGGCCACGGAAGCCAAAAAGCTTGAACTGGTAAATGCCTGGGTCAACCACGCCATTCATTATACCGAAGACATCAAGGCATTTGGCCAGAAGGATTTCTGGGCCAGTCCCCGGCTTTCATTGCGAGGGCGCGGCGATTGTGAGGATTACGCCATTGCCAAATATGTAAGCCTGAAGGCATTGGGCTTCAGCGAAGACCGCTTGCGCATTGTGGTTGTCAAAGACACGCGCAAAAATATCGGCCATGCAATTCTCTCGGTCAGAACGGCGGAAGGTGTTTACATTCTCGACAACCAGAATGTGCGGCCGGTGCTCCACCAACAGATTTCCTATTATGCGCCAGCTTATTCAATCAATGCAAACGGCCGCTGGATCAATATCGCCACGCGGCAGATCAAGACCCAATACGCCAAGGCCTATGAAAATGACGGCGATCCCGCAATGGCACTGAGACTTGCGAAGCTTGATGTTGTGGCCGCGAGTGAGACGCCACAAGCTGGTACCCCGACCCTGCGCCCGAGCTTTGCCGAGACCGAGCTCGCAACTG
>JANMPF010000490.1:0-3154 GCA_031369725.1 Rhodobiaceae bacterium
ATTGGTGAGGCCGATTGGCCGAGCCTTGCCGCCCAATGTGCAGCCCTTGCCGATAGCGGCGACTTGCCACAAGCCATTGAGAAAATAGACAACGCTGAAGGTGCCAAGCCATCAGCCCTTTCCGGCTGGCGCGACCGCGCCGCCGCCCGCATATCGCTGGAAGCTGCGGTGGAAGAAACCTCCAGGGCCGTGCTCCGCCAAATCACCAGCATGGGTACCACACCATGATCAAGCTGCTCTGGCGTTTTTCCCTGCTGGTTCTCGCTGCCCTGTTTTTCACCTGGCTGGCGGACCGCCCCGGCACGGTCACCATTCAGTGGATGGGCCGCGAAATTGAAATGGCATTTGTGATAGCCGTTGCCATCGCAATTCTCGCAATTGTCGTCCTGTGGTTTGTTTGGGGCCTGTTCCGTCGGGTTTGGCGCAGCCCTTCAACCGCGCGCGAATATTGGCGCTTTCGCAAGAACCGCAAGGGCTATGAATCCCTGTCGCGCGGCATCATTGCGGCAGGAGCAGGCGACGGCATCGCTGCCGCCAGGCATGCCGCTATCGCTGGCAATGCCCTGGCCGATGAACCCCTCGTCAACGTTTTGGCAGCCCAAGCCGCCCAACTCAAGGGCGACCGCCATGCGGTGAAACGCATTTTTGAAGAGATGACAAAGTCATCGGATACGGAGGCACTGGGCCTGCGCGGCCTTTTTTCCGAAGCCCGCCAAACCGGAGACGTGAGCGGTGCCATGGCTCATGCCGAACGCGCCCTCCGGCTGAACCCGCGCCTTGCCTGGGCCTCCTCCGCTGTGCTGCAATTGCAGTCGCTGCGCAAGGATTGGTCCAATGCCGCAATCACCTTGCAACAACAGGTGAAGTCAGGATTGCTGCCAGGCGAAGAAGGCAACCTAAAGCAGGCCGCCATGCTGGCAGCCCACGCGCTGGCACTTGAGGAATCAGATAGTGCCACCGCACTTTCCCTGGCACTCAAGGCTCACAGGTTGGATCCAGGTTTGGTTCCCGCAACCCTTGTTGCCGCCCGTATCTACGCGGCCCAAAACAACCCCCGCAAAGTTGGCAAAATCATCCGTGAAACCTGGGCTCTCTCGCAGCACCCCGATCTGGCCGAAGTCCTCGCCCACGCCAAACCCGGCGATGGCCCGGAGCCGCGCTTTGAACGCGTACGCGACCTGGTGAGGGGTTCGTCGGATACCTTGGAAGGGGCCTATGCACTTGCCCGTGCTGCTGTTGCGGCAGGGCGCTGGGATGTGGCCCGCAAATCCCTGGAGCCCTTTGTGGCCGACCAGCCGCAAGCCCGCATTTGCGCCCTCATGGCCGATATTGAAGAGGCCGCTGGCGACAAGGGCAGCACCCGTGAATGGCTTTCGCGCGCCATTCGTGCACCGCGCGACCCCATGTGGGTGTCGGATGGCGTTGCCTCCCACCGCTGGGTTGCCGTTTCGCCCGTATCGGGTGAAATTGTCCCCTGCCAATGGAAAGCCCCGTTCGAAATGATGGCTGCTGCCGAAAAGCCAGCACCCGCTGTTCCTCACCCGGCACTTGTCGAGTCCCACCTCAAAATCACCAAACCCAAAATGGCCGAACTTCCCCGCCCTCCCGACGACCCCGGCCCCGACGATGACACCAACTCAAAATCTCTTTTAACAGACGGTTGAAACCCATAACAAAACCGTCTATCCCGTGGCAATCGCCCAAGAGTTGCCGCTTTAGCTCAGTTGGTAGAGCACCGCATTCGTAATGCGGGGGTCAGGTGTTCGAGTCACCTAAGCGGCACCATTTCCCCATTCACAGTAGTTCGCAGCCGTCCAAGACAACATCGCAAACACTGCGAAAATGGTGGTTTATCGGCCATAGCCATTCATAGCTGTTCATAGACAGCCACGAAAATTGGCGGTACTATTGGCGGTACATCGAAGTCGTCAAGACTAGATACCGCCAATTTGGAACAATCACATGGCATGGACTTCTGGAAAGCTGTCGGATGTGGTCTTGCGCAAAGCAAAGCCCGCCAAAGGGCTTAGGAAGCTGTCTGACGGCAGGGGACTACAGTTCTGGATTACTCCCCAAGGCGGATGCTATTGGCGGTTTGAGTATCGTTTCCTTGGCAAGCGCAAATTGTTGGCCCTTGGTACGTACCCCGAGGTCTCAGCGACGAAGGCGAGAGACAGGGCGGCAAAAGCGCGGGAAGCAATTGCAGACGGTGAAGACCCCTCTGAGATCAGGCGATTAAAGAAGATAACAGACCGCCAAGAGGGGGAAGCCGTTTTCACCAAAATTGCGGCCAAACTAGTGGCGAAAAAGCGGAGGTCTGGCAGAGCCGAAGCCACCATCAACAAGATGGAATGGATATTGGGCAAGGTTGAACGGGATTTGGGTCATCGCTCAATTGCCTCCATCACCGCGCCTGACATTATCAAAGTGCTTGCCAGAGAGAATGAAGCAGAAAACTTCGAAACCGCCAGACGCATGCGGACAGTCATTGGTGAAGTTTTCCGATATGCGATTCAAAACGGGCTTGCCGTCACAAACCCAGTAGATGCAACCCGTGGCGAAGTAACCAGTCATAAGCAGAAGCACTTCGCAGCAATATTGGAGCCCGAGCGTTTTGGAGTATTGTTAAGAGCTGTCGATGGCTACGCGGCGCGCAATGTCGTTACCGGCTGTGCACTGCAACTCATGGCCCTGCTCTACCCCCGCCCAGGCGAATTGCGACAAGCGGGATGGTCAGAATTTGATTTGGGTAAAGGTATTTGGACAATCCCCGCAGAACGGATGAAACTCCGACAAGAGCACCTAAAAGTATTACCCAAACAAGCCATCATAATATTGAAAAAGCTGCATGAACTCACGGGACCAAAGGGCAATGCATTTCCTGCCGTTGGTAAATCGGCCAACTGCATGAGTGAAAACACCATGAATGCGGCGCTAAGGCGGATAGGCATTCCGGCAAGTGAACACTCTTCGCATGGTTTCCGTGCCACTGCGTCAACTCTATTGAATGCTTCCAACCACTTTTCATCAGATGCCATCGAACGGTCATTGGCCCATCAAGACAAGGACGCGGTGCGCCGTGCTTATGCGCGCGGTGATGCGATGGCTGAACGCAAGAAGATGGCGCAATGGTGGGCGGATTATTTGGACCGAC
>JANMPF010000544.1:0-2370 GCA_031369725.1 Rhodobiaceae bacterium
GGGCATGGAACAATTGATCAGGGATGCCCGCATCACCCAGATTTATGAAGGCACCAACGGCATTCAGGCGCTTGATCTGGTTGGCCGCAAGCTGCCGATGGGAACGGGCCGGCTGGCGCGCCAGTTCTTTCATCCCGTGGCTGCCGAGCTTGAACGCATGTCAATAATACCGGGAATGCTTGAATTCGTGACACCCATGGCCAAGGCCTTTGGGCGTTTGCAGCAGGCAACATTGTGGCTGGGCAAGGCTGGAACAGCAAATCCCGATGATGCGGGGGCTGCCGCTACCGATTATCTTCGCATGTTCGGGCTGGTGGCCATTGGCTACATGTGGGCCCGCATGGCGGAAACTGCACTGGCAAAGCCTGGGGATGGTTTTTGCATTGCGAAACTTGCCAGTGCGAGATTCTATATGGCCAAAATCATTCCGGAAACAGGCAGCCTGTTGGTGAGTATAACCGCCGGTTCAGCGTCGGTCATGGCTCTCAGTGAGGATGCCTTCTGAAAACACGATTGTGATCAGGCAGGGCGTCAAAAATAAATGAACTCTTAGCATAATAGACTTAAATTGGAGGTGAAAGCCCAGCCCTGTGCCCCGGGCAATTGCGGGCGAGAGGTCAACGCGATGAGCGGCAGCCCTGAGTTAAAGATCAATGAAGCCCTGTACCAGTGGTGTGTACGGGGTTTTACACTGTTGCGCCGCCGCGTTGGCATGAACATCGAGGTCCATGCCGAACCCGGCATGATCGAGACCGGACAGATTTTCCTGTTCAACCATTTCGCCCGTTTCGAAACCATCATCCCGCAATATTTCATTTATCAGGCAACGGGTGCCTACTGTCGCTGTGTTGCCACCCATGAGCTGTTCGAGGGAAACGAGCGGCTTGCCAAATTGCTGTGGAGTGTGGGTGCCGTACCCAATAATCACCCGGGCCTGCTGGCCTTTCTTGCCGCCGAGATCCTGCGCGGCCGCAAGGTCATCATTTTTCCGGAAGGCGGGATGAACAAGGACCGGCAGATTGCCGCTGCCCCGGCACCGGCAATCCTCGCCAATCTGCGGCCGCATGCCGGACACCGCAATGGCGCTGCAGCGCTGGCCGTGGTGCTTGAAATCTTCAAAAAGCGCATCCTCTCCGTGCATGAGGCAGGCGACCTCGAACGGCTTGACCGCTGGGTGAAAGCCTTGGGGCTTAGCGATCAAAGGGCGCTGATTGCCGCGGCGCGCAAACCGTCAATGATCGTACCTTCCAACATCACTTTCCATCCCATTCATACCGGCGACAATATTTTGCGGAAAGCCGCAGAGTTTTTCTCCCTCAAAATTGGCGAGCGGGCCAAGGAAGAACTGCTGATCGAAGGCAACCTCATCCTGCGCAACACCGACATGGATATCCGTTTTGGCCAGGCGTTTCATCCCGACGTTGCCTGGAACATGGCAGACCGTGTGATACTGAGCCGCATGTTTGAACAGATCGACAGTCTTGACGAACTCTTTGGCCTCAAGGATACGGCCAGCCGCTGGATTGAACGCATGGTAGCAATCACCATGCGGCGCACGACGAGGCGCTTGCGCGATCTGTGCATGAAGGAAATGTATGCGCGCGTCACCGTCAACCTCAGTCACCTTGCATCACTGCTGGTCATGCGCGTTGTGGAGAACAACGAGACAGAAATTGAGAAAAGCCGCTTTCACGGGCTCCTCTATACCATTCTCAAGCTGGTGCAGCAGCAGGAGGGCCTCCATCTGCACCGCACTTTGACTGACCCTGAAATCTATGACGGCGTCCGTTACGGCACGAGCAAGCCCTTGATACAGTTTTTTGAAACTGCGAAGGCTTCCCAATTGATCGAAACCACGGCCAGCCACTACCGGCTGCTGCCCGGCTTGCGGCAAGGCAATGGTGACCGCGACCCCCGCCTTGCGAACGTCGTTCGCGTTTATGCCAACGAAGTTGCAGCACTCGAAAGTATCACAAGAATTGTGGCACAGGCTGAGCCAGCAGAAGGCAAGGCGCTGGCTCAATTTCTTTTTGACGATGAGTTGCGGAATTTTGCAGCATCCAAGGCGCGGTTTTTGGCGCCACGCCATGCCAACATCAACCGCCAGGAAACTGCCAACAAAAGTGGTGAGCCGTATTTCATTGTTCCGGAAAATCCTTCAAAGCCCGGGGTGGTGCTGGTGCACGGTCTGCTTGCCTCGCCTGCCGAATTGAAGAACCTCGGCATGCGCCTTGCCGACATGGGCCACCCGGTTTTGGGCGTGAGGTTGAAGGGACATGGCACTTCGCCGTGGGATTTGCGCGAGTGCAGTTGGCAGGACTGGCTCGCTTCAGTGCGCCGCGGCTATGAGATCATGTCGCAGGTGACGCA
>JANMPF010000567.1:0-3772 GCA_031369725.1 Rhodobiaceae bacterium
GAACATCGCTTTTCAGAAGGGATCGAAGGTCGAGGTTGATCTCCTGCCTGTCATGCTCAAACGACTGACACTCACAGGTTCGACCTTGCGCCCGCGCAGTGTGGCCGAGAAGGCAGAAATCGCCCGCTCGCTGGAAGCCAAAGTCTGGCCGCTGTTTGCCGCCGGCAAATGCAAACCGGTGATTTTCAGGACGTTTCCGCTTGCGCAAGCCGCCGATGCCCACCGCCTGATGGAGTCCAGCCAGCATGTGGGAAAGATTGTGCTCACTGTGTAAAACGCGTTGCATCTTTGGCGGGCAGCGCCTATATCACTGCCAATCCCCTAGCCTTTTCTTAATTGTGTTACGGAACCCGAGGCGGTTCCGAAGGAGCGAAAAAATTATGTCCAATGCCCCGTTGATGCCAAAGGCCACAGCAGTTTGGCTAGTTGAAAACACTGCACTCACGTTCCGCCAGATTGCCGATTATTGCAATTTGCATGAGCTTGAAGTGAAGGGTATTGCCGATGGTGACGTGGCAACCGGCATCAAGGGCCTGGACCCGGTTACCGGTGGCCAGCTTACGCGTGATGAAATCAAGAAGGGCGAGGCCGATGCAGGCTACGGGCTCAAAATTCTGGTTTCAAAGGTGAACATCCCGGTTCAGAAATCAACCGGTGGCCCGCGTTACACGCCCGTATCGCGCCGGGGTGAACGGCCTGATGCCATACTTTGGCTGTTGCGCAATCATCCTGAGTTGCCGGAATCAACCATCATGAAGCTGGTGGGCACCACCAAGACAACAATTGCCGCCATTCGCGACCGCACCCATTGGAATTCTGCCACCATCAAGCCTGTCGACCCGGTGTCGCTTGGCCTTTGTTCGCAATTGGAACTGGATTTCGCCGTTCAAAAAGCAGCACGCAAAGCCGGCAAGGGCCAAGTGTCTGATGCTGCGCCGGCGCGCACTCTTATTCCTGCAGCCGAAGTTTTGGGAACGGTTGCCAATGTGGCAGCTGTTGCAGCTGCTGCGGCGGAAGCTGAGAAAGCTGTGGCACCTGAATCGGTCAAGAATGACGGCAAGCAGTATGACGCGGATTCCGTGTTCGCAAAACTGAAAGGCTTGAAACTTGAGCCGAGTGAAGAATAGTGCGGGTTCTCATTGTCGGCACCAACGGCGATGTGGGCAAGGCTGCAGTTGGGGAATTGGCCAAGCGGCATGAGGTGATCACCGCCGGCCGCTCCACCGGCGAGATACGGGTTGATCTCCTGGATGCCGCGTCGATTGCGGCAATGTTTGAGAAAGTCGGCAAGATTGATGCGGTTGTTGCCTGTGCTGGCCATGCCCATTACGGACCGCTCGCCACGATAACGCAGGACCAATTCATGATGGGCCTGAAAGACAAGCTCATGGGACAAGTCAACCTTGTTCTGCTTGGCACGCGTTATGTGAATGACAGTGGTTCATTTACCCTGACGAGCGGAGTGCTCGACCGTGATCCCGTTCGCAAGGGCGTCAATGGCGCAACGGTGAATGGTGCCTTGAAAGGTTTTGTCACCTCGGCGGCAATCGAACTGGAGCGCGGCATTCGCATCAATGTAGTAAGTCCGGGAGTGCTGCAATCTTCGTCGCGGAAATACGAAGGATTTTTTCCCGGTCACGAAGCGGTCTCATCGGAGCGCGTCGGCTTGGCCTATGCCAAAAGTGTTGAAGGTGCGGTTAGCGGACAGGTCATCATCATAGCCTGAGTTCCTGACCAACGCGGGTTTCCGGCAACAGCTTGTTAACCCAGATTTCAAAATCCTGGGCCAACCCCTCACACCGAATGGCGGATTAAGGCTCCCGTTACCCCTGTGCCAATACTCTTGCAGCTTTAACGCGACTACGCGTGCATTTGGGGGCAAGGCATGTTTACAGTTTACAACTGCATTGCGCATCAACATGATCTTCGCCTCGTTGCTCTGGCGGCTGTCATCTGCGCATTGGCTTCATCAACCGCCATTAGCATTCTCCACCATGCCGGCAAGTCGGCGGGCATCAAGTGGTGGCTCTGGCTTGCTGTTTCAGCGATGGCGAGTGGCTTTGGAACATGGGCAACGCATTTCGTGGCGATGCTGGCATATGTTCCGGGGCTTCCCAACGGCTACAATCTCTCGCTGACGCTTGTCTCGTTGCTTGCGGTAATTGTCCTTACCGGGGTCGGGCTTGGCGTCGGGCTGGCAAAGGCCATTCCAGGAGCGGCCGGGTTTGGCGGGGCAATCGTCGGGGCTGCCATTGCCACCATGCATTTTACCGCCATGGCGGCTTTCGAAGTTGAAGGACGGATTGTCTGGGACCCCGATCTGGTAGCCGCTTCCATCATAATCAGCATGGTCATCGGGGCGTTGGCCCTGATAGTTGCTCTTCGTGAGGGATCAGTGAAATGGCAAATCGCCGGTGCCGTGGTTTTGACAATCGCAATTTGCAGCAATCATTTTGTCGCGATGGGAGCCGTTTCGATTGTTCCCGATCCCAACGTCATCGTGTCGGCATCAGCGCTACCGGCCAGTTGGGTTGCAGTCGCGGTGGCGTTTGCGAGCTTCACCGTCATACTTCTGGCGTTTGCCGGCATGACGCTGGACAACCGGGAGCGCCGCCTCATTGAGCGCGAGGCGGACCGGATGCGCGGCCTTGCCAATGCCGCGGTGGAAGGCCTCTTTGTTTGCGATGGTGAGATCATCATCACAGCGAACGAGAGCTTTGCCACGCTCACGGGAGCAGATGCGCAAGCCATGGTTGGCATGAAGCTTGCCGATTTTTTTCCGGCAGAAGCCATTCGCCTCAAACTGCTGGGACAGGTGAACACATCCATCGAGACCGAAGTGCGGCATATAGACGGTATATTGACTCCGGTAGAGGTCATCCAACATCGCGTCAACTATGGGGGCAGACAGCAAATCGCCGTCGCGGTCCGGGATTTGCAGGCACGCAAGAAGGCCGAGCAGCACATTCGCTTCATGGCCCATCACGATGCGCTGACAGGACTGCCCAACCGGACAAGTTTCAACGAGAAGCTGGACCAGGAAATTGCGGCGGCACAATCGTGTGGCCAGTTGCTGGCTGTTCTTTGTCTTGATCTTGACCGGTTCAAGGAAGTCAACGATCTCTTTGGGCACGCTGCCGGCGATGCTGTTCTGCAAACAGTAGCGACCTGCATCAGCAGCGTGCTTGACAGTGGCCAAATGATGGCGAGGCTCGGAGGAGATGAATTTGCGATCATCGCGCCGGGACTGTCCGACCCAGCTGTTGCAGGCCACATCGCGGAAAAAATCATGGGAGCACTGCGAATAGCCAGCGAAACCGCCGGACATGTTTTCCACATTTCAAGCAGCATTGGAATTGCGATCTGTCCTACCGACGCAATTGACCGGCAGGCGCTCCTTACCGATGCGGACACTGCACTCTACCGCGCCAAAAAGGATGGCCGCGACACCTATCGATTTTTCGAGCCAACAATGGGTGCCCAATTGCGCGACCGCCGGGTTCTCGAACACGAGCTGCGCCATGCTCTTGCCCGCCAGGAGCTGCATGTTGTTTACCAACCGCAAACCGACATTAAATCCGGAGAAATTGTGGGATTCGAAGCTCTATTGCGATGGAACCATTCCTCGCGCGGCGAAGTTTCACCAACAATCTTTATACCAATAGCCGAGGAATGCGGAACAATTATTCAAATTGGCGAATGGGTTATGCGTGCGGCCTGTCAGGAAGCGGCAAACTGGAGTCATCCGTTGAATATCGCGGTCAATGTCTCT
>JANMPF010000547.1:0-3356 GCA_031369725.1 Rhodobiaceae bacterium
CCAGCTCTTCACGCATCCACGCGCTATCGGTTTCGCGCCAGCGCCGCTCGATGTTGCCGATCACACCTTCAAATGGCTTTTTGGTTTTGTAGGAGCGCAGGCCATCATCGTAGGTGATGGTGACTTCTTCTTCGCCAGTGCCATTCAATACAGCGTCCTGGAATTTTTTGGGCAGGTCTTTCCATGGGGCGGTCATGGGGGCTTTGTAGTGTTTGGCCAGCGCATCGAGGGTTTGCGCGTAGTAGGGCGAGGTGGCGCCAGCTTTTGACCAGGGCGCTATTGCCCCATCACGCAATGACAATGACGTATCCGGCACGACAAGTTCGGGTTCGAATTTGAGTTCAGTGCCGAGGCCATCGCAGGCGGGGCAGGCACCGAAGGGATTGTTGAAGGAGAACAGGCGGGGTTCGATTTCCTCAATGGTGAAGCCCGACACGGGGCAGGCGAATTTTTCCGAGAAGATGATGCGCTCATGGGTTTCGTTTTTGGATTTGTTGGCGCTGTCTTCGGCGGTTTGCGATTTCGGCAAGGGCTTGTCGGTGAACTCGGCGATGGCCAAACCATCGTTAAGTTTCAAGGCGGTTTCGAAAGAGTCCGCGAGTCTTGTGCCCAAATCACTGCGCACCACGAGACGGTCCACCACCACGTCGATATCGTGTTTGTATTTCTTGTCCAGCGCTGGAACGCCATCGATTTCATGGAACACGCCATCGACTTTTACGCGCTGGAAACCTTTCTTCTGCAGGTCGGCAAATTCCTTGCGGTATTCGCCTTTGCGGCCGCGCACAATGGGGGCCAGGATATAAAGCCGTTCGCCCTCAGGAAGGCTCATCACCTTGTCCACCATCATGGTTACGGTTTGGCTTTCGATGGGCAATCCTGTTGTGGGCGAATAGGCAATGCCGATGCGGGCAAACAGCAGGCGCATGTAGTCATAGATTTCGGTGACAGTGCCAACTGTCGAGCGCGGATTGCGGCTGGTGGTTTTCTGCTCAATGGAAATGGCGGGCGAAAGACCGTCGATCTGGTCCACATCCGGCTTTTGCATCATTTCGAGGAATTGCCGGGCATAGGCCGAGAGTGATTCCACATAACGGCGCTGGCCTTCGGCATAAATCGTGTCGAAAGCCAGGGATGATTTGCCGGAGCCCGACAGCCCGGTGAATACCACAAGGGCATCCCGCGGGATTTCCAGAGAGATATTTTTCAAATTGTGCTCGCGAGCACCCTGAATCGATATAACGCGTTTGTGCTGGGACATGTAACCTGACTAGATCAAAACAAGAACATATGCAATATGTGGCATTCTATTGGTGAAACGGTCAGCAGATGTCAGCAGCCCGGGGATATCCACAAGGTTCTTAAGTAGGAAGTGATGACGGCGAAAGCAAAAATATTACGCGAGGTTTTTGGCTTTGATGAATTCAGGCCGGGGCAGGAGGCCATCGTCGACAATCTGCTGGGCGGGCGGCATGTACTGGCAGTGATGCCTACAGGGTCTGGCAAGTCGTTGTGCTATCAGGTGCCAGCGCTGGTCAAGCAGGGTTTGACGATTGTTGTCTCGCCGCTGGTGGCCTTGATGCAGGACCAGGTTGCGGCACTGAAGCTGGCAGGGGTTGCAGCGGAGACGATCAATTCGGCGGCCTCGCGCGAAGACAATGTGGATATCTGGAAGCGCGTGGCTTCAGGGCTGGTGCGGATTTTATACATGGCACCGGAGCGTCTGATGACGGAGCGCATGATTGCGGCCTTGCAGCGGCTTCACGTGACGTTGATTGCGGTTGATGAAGCCCATTGCATTTCGCAGTGGGGGGCATCGTTCCGGCCGGAATATGAAGCCTTGCATGGCTTGCGTGCGGCGTTTCCGGCGGCATCCATTGGGGCTTTCACGGCAACTGCTGATGAAGCGGCACGCCGCGATATTGTGGCGAAACTGTTTGGCGGGCGGGCTGAGGTCTTCGTTTCGGGGTTTGACCGGCCCAACATCAGGCTCACGGTTCAGAACAAGGACAATGCCAAGCAGCAGCTTTTGCGGTTTGTGGAAACCCATGCGGGTGAGAGCGGCATCGTTTATGCACTTTCGCGCAAGAGCACGGAGGAGATTGCGGCGTTTCTGGTGGAGAAGAGGCATTGTGCGGTGGCCTATCATGCGGGGCTGACGCCGGCGCAGCGATCTGATGCGCAGGATCAGTTCATGACGGAAAAGGGCGTGATCGTGTGTGCCACGATTGCCTTTGGCATGGGGATTGACAAGCCCGATGTGCGCTTTGTGTTTCATGCCGATTTGCCTTCTTCGCTGGATGCCTATTATCAGGAGATTGGGCGGGCGGGGCGCGATGGATTGCCTGCCGAGGCGCATATGGTGTTCGGGCTGGGCGATATTCGCCTGCGCCGGCAATTCATTGAGCAGGGTGACGCAAGTGACGAGCACAAGCGGCGTGAGAATCGCAGGCTTGATGCGCTGGTGGCCTATTGCGAGGCGCCGAGCTGCCGGCGGGTTTCGCTGCTGGGGTATTTCGGCGAGGACTCTGAAGCATGTGGCAATTGTGATGGGTGCCTGAGCCCCAGGGAAACGATCGATGGAAGTTTGGAAGCCGGCCAGGTTTTTGAAGCGGTGCGTGCGACGGGAGAGCGCTTTGGAGCGGTGCATATTGTGGACCTGTTGATGGCCAAGGCCAATGACAAGGCGGTAGCACTTAATCACACGGCGCTGCATGTGTTCGGGTTGGGGAAAGACCGCCTGCGTACGGAATGGCAAGGCATAATCCGGCAACTGGTTGGGGCAGGGTTTCTCATTCATGATGTTGGCGGCTACGGCGGGCTTTCCATTTCACCCAAAGGCCGCGCGTTGGTCGATGGCGTTGGCGCGTTCCGCTATCGCCGCGTTGAGCCGCGGGTGACGAAGAAATCTGCCCGTGCTGGCGTTGTTGCGGCGGTTAGCGAAGCTGACCCACGCAGCGGTGCCTTGCTGGTACGCTTGAAAGCCTTGCGCATGATGCTGGCGAAGAAAGCGCGGGTTCCAGCTTATGTCATATTTTCTGATCGCAGCCTGATTGACATGGCAGCGCGGGTGCCGCTCACCAAATGGGATTTCGGCGAGGTGCATGGAGTGGGGGCGGCCAAGCAGGAACAGTTTGCGGATGTATTCCTGCATGAAATAAAAGATTTTGTGGGTGAGGATTTGTAAACGATGCTGCGAATTTATTTTATTGTGTATTGACAATCAACGTGATGAGTCCAACATGTAAGTTGTTACTTGGGTTCTCTTGAACCAGTGACACGGTGTAACAGATTGTTGGAGGGGCCATGACGCCACCTAATCACCATCACTTATCACAGCAGGTCATGTGATAACT
>JANMPF010000554.1:0-3619 GCA_031369725.1 Rhodobiaceae bacterium
TGTTTATTATCCACCTGGTATTCTTGGCAGCAGATAGATTTCGGCGTCATTTGGCAGTTCCGTGTCCCAGGTGTCGCGATAGATTTTTCCGTCGATGGAGACGGCAACGCCGCGCTTCAAATGGGGTTCAAAGCCCGGGTACTCGTCGCCCAGTTTCTTGAACAGTTCGCGAATGTTTTTGGCGTCCACAAAAACTGAGGGCGCCCCGCCGACAATCGGCCTGAGCGCCCCCCATAGGTGTACTTCAACCATCAGTGCTGCTTGAGGGCATCGATCGCTTTCAAAACGCGGGGTGGCGACATGGGAATGTGCGTCATGCGAACACCTGCGGCGTTCGACATGGCGTTGGCCACGGCGGCAAGGGGTGGCACGATGGAGGTTTCACCAACGCCACGCACACCATAAGGGTGGTTGGGGTTGGGAATTTCCAAAATCATGGTGTCAATGAAAGGAAGATCCGAACACACAGGAATGCGGTAATCCAGGAAGGCTGCATTCTGCAAGCGTCCATCCTTGCCGTAGACATATTCTTCATTGAGGGCCCAGCCGATGCCTTGGGCGGCACCGCCCTGGTATTGGCCTTCCACATAGGTTGGGTGAATGGCTTTGCCCGCATCCTGAATAACCGTGTAGCGCTTCACGCGGGACGCGCCGGTTTCCGGGTCCACTTCAATGTCGCAAATGTGGGTTGCAAAGGAAACGCCCGCACCATCTGCCACCAGTTCGTTGTGGCCGGCAATCGGTCCACCGGTGGTGCCGGCAGCTGCTGCGATTTCCTTGATGGAAAGTGGCGGGAAGTTGCCGGCATTGGCACCTGCAGGTTTGGCACAGCCATCTTCCCAGACAACGGCATCTTCGGGAATGTCCCACATTTTTGCAGCACGCTTGCACAATTCCTTGATGGCATTGCGGGCAGCGGCAAAGGTTGCCATGCCGGTGGAGAAGGTGCCGCGGCTGCCGTCGGTCATGTCGTTATGGCCAAGGGAAGACGTGTCCGCGATGACCACGCGCACCTGCTCATAAGGCACACCCAGCTCTTCTGCCGCCATAAGGCCGATGGAAGCACGCGAGCCCCCAACGTCGATGGTGCCAACGGCCACGGTTACCGAGCCATCAGGGGTTACATTGATATCAGCACAGGTTTGGCCACCGAAGTTAAACCAGAAACCACAAGCCATGCCGCGCCCCTGGTTTTTGCCAAGAGGTGCTTTCATGTGCGGGTGGTTCTTGGCGGCTTCGAGGGTTGGGCCAATACCAATGGGACCGAATACGGGACCATAGGAAGATTTGGTGCCCTCCCTGGCAGCATTCTTGATGCGGAAATCAACCGCATCCATGCCAATCTTGTGGGCCAGTTCGTCAATGGCACTTTCAACGGCGAAAGCCGCCATGGGGGCTGAGGGGGCGCGATAGGCGGCCGTCTTTGGACGATTGACGATAACTTCAATGCTGTCACTCTTGACGTTTTTGAGGTCGTAGCAGGCAAAAGCAGTCATGGCGCCGAACTCGGCCCAAGTGGCAGGGAATGCCCCACCGTGGTAGCGCAGTACGCCATAGGCAGCGGTGATGGTGCCATCTTTCTTCGCGCCGATTTTCATGTCGATCGAAGTTGAGCTGGTCGGACCTGATGCCTTGAACACCTCATCGCGTGTCATGGTGAGTTTCACCGGGCGGTTGGCTTTACGTGACAAGGCGAGTGCGAGTGGCTCTGTCCAGATATGGGTTTTGCCACCAAAGCCGCCACCGATTTCAGAGGCTGTTACACGCAGGCGGGAGATATCCATGCCGAGGAGTGCTGCACACTGGTTGCGGTAGACGAAGTGACCTTGCGTACATACCCACAGCTCGCCCTGGCCATCGGGGCTTACGTTGGCCACACAAGCGTGGGGCTCGATGTAGCCCTGGTGGGTCTGCTCGGTCTTGAAGGTGCGTTCAACGATGAAGTCAGCTTCCTTGAAGCCCTGCTCAATATCGCCATGGCCGAAGGTGGCGCGCTTGTTGTTGTTGGAAGGCCTAGTTGGTCTGGGCTCAACACCTTCGGTGAAAATGTCGTTATGAATGACGGGGGCTGATGGTTTCAGGGCTTCATCAAGATCGGTTACATGGGGCAGAATTTCATAGTCCACCTTGATGAGCTTCAATGCCTTGCGGGCGGTTGTTGCGTCGATGGCGGCAACTGCTGCAACGGCGTGGCCATCATAGAGTACCTTCTTGCGGGCCAGGCAATTTTCGAGAATGTCACGCATGCCGCGGTCACCGCCGGTCAAATCAGGAAGATCTGCGCTGGTGATAACAGCTTTGACGCCCGCCAGCTTTTCAGCCTTTGACGTGTCGATGCTCTTGATCCTGGCATGGGCATGGGGCGAGCGCAGCACAAGGGCAATCAGCTGGCCCGGCGCGTTATAGTCAGCGCCATAGCGGGCCCTGCCGGTTACCTTGTCAAGGCCGTCGGGGCGCAAAGGCCTGGTGCCGATCTGCTTGAATTTTTTCGATACGAAACTGGTGTCGAGTGGCATGTTAAGCTCCTCTCATTTCTTTTGCTGTCGCCTGAACGGCGCGAACGATTTTGTCATAGCCGGTGCAGCGGCAAAGATTGCCGGCCAGGCCAAAACGAATTTCTTCTTCGGAAGGGTCGGGGTTGTTATCAAGCAGGGCCTTGGCTGCAATCAAAAATCCCGGGGTGCAAATGCCGCACTGAAGGGCGGCATGGGCAATGAAGTTCCTCTGCAGGGGATGCAGCACATCGCCCTTGGCCATGCCTTCGATGGTTTCAATTTTGCTGCCGCCAACTTCGGCACCCAGTACAAGGCACGAGCACACCAGGCGGCCATTCACGGTGACACTGCAAGCACCGCAATCACCCGTGCCGCAACCTTCCTTGGCACCGGTCATGCCCAAGCGGTTGCGCAACACGTCGAGCAGGGGCTCGTCGGCACTGCATACAAAGTCAACGGCATCGCCGTTAATGGTGGTTGTTACGTGAACGCTCGACATTACAGTTTTCCTCCGGCGCGCTGATAGGCAATTTCGGCCGCACGGCGTGCGAGAACGCCTGCCACCTTGGTTCTGAATTCAATGGTGCCACGCTTGTCATCAATCGGGCGGCAGGCGGCCGAGCAGGCGGCGGCAAGCTTTTCGAGAGCTGCCGCATCAAGCTTTGAGCCGATGAGTGCCCTGGCAGCGTCGGCAACCACTAGAATGGTTGGTGCTACAGCGCCTATGGCCACGCGGGCATCCTTGATGGTGCCTTTTGCATCGAGTGTCAGGTTCACGGCCGCGCTTACAACGGCAATATCCATTTCCGTGCGGGGGATGAAACGCAGATAGGCATCGGACGACTTTGGCGGGCGCTTGGGCAGGAGAATGGCTTCAATGATTTCGCCTTTTTTGAGCGATATGCGGCCTGGGGAAACCGGAACCTGCTCTACCGGAATTGTGCGCTTGCCTTTGGGGCCAGAAATCACAACTTTTGCCTTGCCTGCAATGAGGGCGGGAACACCATCGGCTGCAGGAGAGCCATTGCACAAATTGCCAATCATGGTGCAGCGGCCCTGCACCTGCTTTGAGCCGATGAGGTTTGCACCCTCAACAACACCTGGCCATGCCTTTATAAGGGCGG
>JANMPF010000013.1:0-2188 GCA_031369725.1 Rhodobiaceae bacterium
AAAGTTTCGAGAGTTTGGAAGCGGCAGTTTTGGAAACCCCGCGCGGCCGTTGGTTTCTTGAGGAATATGCCAAGCGCCAGCGCTCGGCTGAAACGCTCGCTATTCTTGATATTCTCCGCAAACTCGAAAACACCATTGTAAACACCACCCTTTCTCCCGACGCAAAACCCGTTGATAAAATAAACCCCGAGCAACTCAAATTCTTCAAAAAAGATGAAGAGATTTTTGTCGAGCCCGCCTTGGCTACCCCTGCACTTTCGGTTGTCGCACCGGAACCAATTCCAGCACCTGCACCAACTCCCGAATCCAGGCATGCGGCCGAATCCAAAGGCGCAAAGCTTAAAATTCAACGCTTGAACCCGGCTGAACAGCCACAAGAGCCGGTCATTGCCGAAGCGCCTGAAGTTGCGATACCGGCACCCATTGCTGTGGCCAAGCCCGAACCTGCACCGGCCACCGAAACCAAGTCGCGCGTCATCATCATTCGCAGGCCCGCCAGCGAAATTGCTGAAATTCCCATGATGGATGAAAAAAACCCGGACGTTGCGGCCTAGGCCCCAGCCAAAATTTGCGAAAACTGCAGCCCGTCCACATTGCCGCCTGAGGCAATGATTCCAATGTTTTTGCCGCGCGCGGAAATTTTGCCACTGAGAACAGCTGCCAGGCCCACGGCTCCACCAGGTTCAATCACCAGTTTAAGCCGTTCAAAAGCAAAGCGAACGGCCTGCTTTACCTCCGCCTCGCTAACAACGTAGCCGCCCGCAACCCGACCCACGTTCATGGCAAAAGTCATTTCGCCGGGTTGGATGGAAAGCAGCGCATCACAGATAGAGCCGGAAGCGGCGGCATTTTTTTCGCGCACCCTCGACCGCAACGACCGCGCATAATCATCAAATCTTTCCGGCTCCACCGAATGGAGCTTTGTGGCAGGTGACTTTTCCGCAAATGCCAATGCCACCCCGGCAAGAAGACCCCCACCACTGCAGTTCACCAGCATATGATCAAGCACAACACCTTTGGTCTGGGCCTCTTCAATAATCTCCAGCCCGCACGTACCCTGCCCTGCGATAATGTCGAAATGCTCAAACGGCGGCACCAGCACAGCACCCCGCATCATCACATGATGATTGGCAATGTCTTCACGGCTTTCAGTGGCGCGGTCATAGGTCACGACCATCGCACCATAGGATTTGGTGTTTGCCTTTTTGATTTCCGGTGTGTCCGCAGGCATCACGATGAGTGCTGGCAGTCCCATGAGTTGCGCCGCCGCGGCAACGCCTTGCGCGTGGTTGCCCGATGAAAAGGCCACAACCCCGCCCTTGTGTCGAACCGGATCAAGTTTCGAAATACAATTCCACGCACCCCGGAACTTGAATGAACCTGTGCGCTGCAAACATTCCGCTTTGATAAATATGCGCCCCTCCACCAGCTGATTGAGAAGCACATTCTCCAAAAGCGGTGTGACAATCGCTTGCCCGCGAATTCTATTCGCAGCCTGCTCAATATCCAGAAATTCCGGCAGTTTATTGGTCACGCGGTAACCTCCATTTGTCACACTGGTTCTTAATCCCAATGATTGGTAGAAATCAAAGCCCTATTGAAGGTGAGCTTTATGACCCGCGATCCCCGTTATGATATTCTTTTCGAATCCATCAAAATTGGCCCCGTCACGGCGCGAAATCGCTTTTACCAGGTTCCCCATTGCAACGGCATGGGCTGGCGTGATCCTTCCGCCTTGGCCGCCATGCGCGGGCTGAAAGCCGAAGGTGGCTGGGCTGTTGTTTGCACGGAAATGACCGAAATCCACCCAACTTCTGATGTTACCCCTTACGTGGAGCTGCGCCTGTGGAGTGATCAGGACATTCCCATGCACGCCCGCATTGCCGAAAAAATCCACGAACACAATTCGCTTGCAGGTATCGAGCTCTGTCATTCCGGCTGCACCGCAAACAACCTTTGGTCGCGCGAAATTTCTTTCGCACCTTCCGCCATGCCGACCTCAAGTTACAACCATGATCCAGTCCAGGCCCGCGCCATGGACAAGGAAGATATTAAAAACCTGCGCCGCGCCCACCGTGCGGCAGCCCTGCACGCGCGAACCGCTGGCTATGACCTGGTCTATGTCTATGCCGGACATGGCCTTGGCATTTTCCAGCAATTCCTGTCGCGCGCCACCAACATGCGCAGC
>JANMPF010000072.1:0-1865 GCA_031369725.1 Rhodobiaceae bacterium
GATGGTGCAGGCCGTGTCATCTTGCGGGTCATGGCCGAGGGCCTGTATCAGCCGACGCTCCACATCACGGGCATTGGCATCAGCGACAGCCTCAGTGTTGATCCTGCCGCGGTGATCCAGAAATACCTGGGCGGCAACGGCACACTGCTTGACAGGCCGGAGGGTTTCACCGCCGATACGGTGAAGACTGCCAAGAAGCCGGACGGCAGCTTTCTCTTTGCCACCATTGATCGCGGCGCGAGGGGCGTGAAGGACGGCACATGGCCACCCACGGCACAGGAGCTTGTGTCGTGGTGCCAATCGGCCTTCCAGGCGCAGGCCAATGGCCTGCTGATGGTCGATGACCCGCGCAAGGCCGGTGTCAAGATAAAGGCCCGCGCCATCTCCTTCCAGGTGCATGACCGCACACGGCCAGCCTATCAGGAGCACACCAATCAAGTGATCGTTGCCGGCCACAACCAGCGGCTTGCGGCGCTGCAGTATGGCAATGGCTTTACCGACTCATTCGGTGACTTGCTGCAGGGCATCCGTTCCGGCCTTACTGAGGTGGCGGAAATTTTCATCGACCTTGAAACCAAGGCGATGAAGATACTTGTCATGCTCAAGGACAAGGTGGTCTGCGTGTTCGACAGCTTCTATCACACCGTGCAAGATGCAGCGCAAGCCATCGAGGCCGCGTTCGTGGCGGTGAAGGCCTTCGTCAACGAGGTAATCGACTATCTCTCATGGTTGTTCCAGTTCAAGGATGTGTGGAATGCCAAAAAGGCGCTGGAAAGCGGCTTCCAGCAGACCGTACCGTGGATTGTGAAAAATATCGAATGGATCCGCGTCAACGGCGACGGGTGGTTCATTGGCAAGGAAAAGGCGGTGGCAGCGGCCTTTGAGGCAATGAAACAGGGTTTTGCCGGAAAAACCATGGGCACCTTGCAAGCACCTGCCAATGTCAATGGTCCCACATCTGGCCAGGCCGCGAAGATGCATGACGTGGTGGGCAGCGGTCATGCCCATTGGGTAACCGACAATCTCAACCAATCCATGCGAGGGGCCGCCGCGTGGAAACGCAAGGCCGGACCCAAGGACAGCCCTTTTGACAGAATCATTGAAGACATCACGAACTCCCCGGCGTGGGACGAACTCGGACCCATGTTCACCGACGTAGGAGAGTTGTTCGCCAACCTGTTTTCCTTCGATGATCCTGCGACTGCAATGTCGCGGGAAATCTTCACCATTCTTGATCTGTTCGAGCACCTTACGCTGGCAGGGTTGAAGCTGGGGGGTACCATTTTTGATGTGGTTCTTGACTTCGTGGAAGCCATGGTCATGACGATCTATGACTACCTCAATGAAGACCTCGATATTCCATTGCTGCAGACCATCTATGAGTTCATCCAGGAGCAAGCGGGGGTGAAGGCCGAAGATTATGAGAAGCTCACCGTTGGGCATATGGGGGTTCTCATTCCTGCTTTCGTTGGCACCATCGCCTACAAGGCCATCTTCCAGGCGGTGCCGTTCCCGGATGGGACATTTCCCAACATCTTCCCCAAGACGGGTGAACCGGCTGCACAACAGGTCAAAAATCCCGGCGGCACTGTCATTTACCCGACTGGATGGCTGTCGGGGCTATGTGCTGCGCAATTCTATGGCTCCGCCATGATGGCATTCGACGCCATTTTCGATGGCCTGTTGAATGCCACTGCAGCCGAGGGAGATATGTTCAATTTTCCACCGATATATTACAAGGTCTGGGCAGCCAACCACTTCGTGGCCTATGGCATTCTCGATTTGCCGCTGGTGTGGGGCAATCGCTTTCCAAAAAATAGGGATGATGAAAGCGTGGGGACCATCTTGCCAACCCTTATGTGGAT